>JAKQCH010000404.1 GCA_029573825.1 Spirochaetota bacterium
ACTGGGCGTATCAGAAACAATACGGCTCGAAATCCCTGAAAACGGGACAAAGAGAAGCATTTTTATTCACAGGAAACAGCTTACCGATAATCTTTTTTCAGCATACCGGGACGACATTCACCAGAAACAGATGCTCATTAAAGCCCGGGGCAATCTCGACCTCCTCAATGATGACGATCTTGCTCCCACAGCGGAAAAACAGCAATCCTATGAAAAAAAACGCCTCTTCACCCGGGAAATGATCTACGCCATAGAAAACGATGAGTTCGAATTATTCTATCAGCCCATTGTGTGCCTGCAGTCAGGAACCATATCCGGCTTCGAAGCATTGATCCGATGGAACAAAAAAGGTGAAGGTTTTATTTGCCCTGACGATTTTATACCCTATGCCGAGGAAACCGGTCTTATCATTTCCCTTGGATTCTGGGTTATCGAAGAAGCAAGCAGACAGCTGGGAGCATGGCATAAAATATTTCCTGACCGCCCGCCTCTCACCATCAGTGTCAACCTTTCAACAGTCCAGTTTATTCACCCCGGATTAGCTGACCATATTGAGGAAATCGTCATCAACAACGGTATCCCGAATGAATCACTCCGTTTTGAAATAACAGAAAGCGCCCTGATGACAGACATGGATTCAGCGAATCTCATGCTCCTGAAGCTGAAAAGCATGAACTTCAAGTTGTATATGGACGACTTCGGGACCGGCTATTCTTCATTAAGCTATCTTCGTCATTTCCCCGTTGACGTGCTGAAGATCGACCAGTCATTTGTCCGGTGGATGGGAGTTGATGATGAAAGTGAAGAAATTGTCCATACGATCATAAACCTTGCCCATAATTTAAAAAAAGAAGTTATTGCAGAGGGAATTGAAACTGCGGAACACCTTGAAAAACTCAGAGAACTGGGGTGTGAGTACGGCCAGGGGTTTCTGTTTTCACGGCCGGTCAATGCATCTTCAGCAGAAGCAATGATCATTGAAAATCCCGTATGGTAATCAATCGCCAAGTCTTCGCATTATATCTTCAGCCTCTTCAAGGGCCTTCTGTGCGATTTTCACCGCTGAACGGTCTTTGCAGTCTTTAATAATCAGCTTCAGCGCCCTTTCCAGGGCCCTGTTCTGCAGATCCATAATTGTCAATTCAAGTTCCGAACCGTCTCTTCCAAAAGCCAACTGAAGCACCTCTTACATAATAGTATTTGTCATCATGGGGTTGCAGAACCAATCCCTGCATACCTCCTTTTAGTACATATCCGCGAAAAAGGACCCTCTCTGCGCTAAATGCTGAGTATATACCCCCGGTGCAGAGGATTTTGTCAATGCATTATTCATATTTTAAAATACCATACCCTCAATTCTGCGCGTATTTCACATTGCCGGCGAATATAAAAATCAATTAAAAACAGGGGTGTAATGCAAAATTTTCAGGAATTATTATTTTATTTTTGATATAATTACAGAATAAAAATGTATTTACAAAAACAAGTCCCGCCATGGAATAAATCATCAATCATAAGAAGCTATAACACATTACATCAACACGGAGCGCAGCATTTATCATGGAAACGAAATATGACATAAAGAGCGACATCGAAATCGCTCAGGGAGCAAAACTTCTTCACATCAGGGAAATCGCCGCACAGCTCGGCCTCTCCGAAGACGATATAGACTACTACGGAAGATACAAGGCCAAGATCAGCCTTGATGTGCTGAAGGGCCGCCCCCTGAAGGG
>JAKQCH010000410.1 GCA_029573825.1 Spirochaetota bacterium
GGATATATTTACTGCCCGTTAATTGAGGATGATGCGGTAACAACACACCTGCAAGAAACATTACATCCCCTGCGCCGCACCAATTATATGGAAGCAACTGACATATTTTGTTACTTGTCCTGACGCATTATACTCCGCGAACATTTCCTGCATTTAGCCGATTCCTGGGGTATCCCAAAATCAACAAATACTTTCATCGCATATCCGCAGCTGCACGTATAACTGAATGACCTTGCACAATAACTCTTCATACCGATAACTCCTGTATAACAGTAATTCCTTTTTTATTATCGGAATTAGCATCAGAACTGATTAGATATGAATAGTATGTTTAGCTAATAACAGGACTGCCACACAATAAAAAATGTATGGCAGTCCTGTTATTTTTTACTGCATTATTCAATATAAAAATGTTATTTTTTCAGCGCTTCCGCTTTATCCGTCTTTTCCCATGTGAAGCTGCTTTCACTTCTTCCGAAATGGCCATAGGCGGCAGTAGCCAAGTATATCGGACGCAGAAGATCAAGGGTCTTGATTATCCCTGATGGACGAAGATCAAACACGCTGCGAATCCTCTTCACAATTTCACCTTCCGGGATGGTGCCGGTGCCAAAAGTCTCCACCATGACCGACACCGGCTCTGCTACGCCGATTGCATAGGCCACCTGGACTTCACAGCGGTGTGCAAGGCCTGCGGCAACAACATTTTTCGCGATATAACGGCCCATATATGCTGCGGACCTGTCGACTTTGGACGGATCTTTTCCTGAAAAGGCTCCACCGCCGTGACGTCCCATGCCGCCATAGGTATCGACAATGATCTTCCTTCCTGTTAAACCGGTATCGCCATGGGGGCCGCCGACAACAAATCGTCCCGTGGGATTGATAAATATTTTCGTATTGTCGTCAATCAGCTGTGCCGGTATCACCTTTTTGATGACCAGATCGATCATGGCGCTCCGTATATCGTCATACGCAACTTCCGGGGTATGCTGTGTTGAAATAACAATCGCATCAATTCTTTTCGGTTTATCATCAGCATATTCAACAGTGACCTGCGATTTGGAGTCAGGCCTGATAAACTTGATTTCTCCGCTTTTTCTCACGGATGCCATGTGCTGCACCAGTCTGTGGGCATAATAGATGGGCATCGGCATAAGCACTTCGGTTTCAGCAACCGCATAACCGAACATCATTCCCTGGTCTCCCGCCCCCTGCTCTTTAAAGAGGCCTTCCCCTTCAGTAACGCCCTGGGAGATATCGGGAGACTGTGAATGGACAAATACGTTGACCTCACAGCTTGAAGCGTCAAAACCGATTTCAGGGTCAGTGTACCCGATTCCCGCAGCAACGTCCCGTGCGACTTTTTCATAATCAACAGCTGTGCCGGAGGTAATTTCCCCTGAAAGCACAATCCTGTCAGTGGTGACAAGAGTCTCAAGGGCAACCCTTGAACCGGCATCACCGCGCACATGCGCGTCCAGGATACCGTCAGATATCTGGTCCGCAACCTTATCCGGATGTCCCTCGGATACCGACTCCGAAGTAAACAAATAGTCCTTTAACGCCATAATCAGCTCCTTGTTATGCAAATTTTGCAGTTTGTAGTGTATTAACGGGATTTATCTTATATGGAAAGCATTGTTCTGTATGTGTTGTTTTCCATGAACAAAACCATATCATGTAAAAAAACAACCGCAATACCAGAATGCACCTGCATTATGCCGGTATCGCAGCGTATTTGAACATTGATACAGTCAGTTTTTTCTTTTTTACTTCCAGTGTATGCATTCGGCAGGACAGCTGTCAATAACGTCCTGGATTTTATCCTCGTCTGCGCCGCTGGAATTGTGGACTTTGCTGACTCCATCAGAAGTCATTTCAAACACCTCGGGAAGAGTATCAACGCATAACTCACATCCTGTGCACTCATCCTGATCAACAAATACTTCTTTCGCCATAACATCCTCCTGGGTATTGCCTTATTTTCCTTCCTGTCCTGCCTTGTTGTGCAGCACATTACGCTCTGAAGCGGGAACATCCTTCCCCGCCTCCTTATTGACCTGTACTTTTTCCTGAACAGCGTTATCCTGCTGCTGCCCCTGCACCGGCACCCGCCGCAGAGTCCGCTCAGCCTTGACTGTTGTGGGATCAAACTCCCTGGAACGGTAGGACTCCAGCACCGACAGCCCGAGGGAACCCACCATGAATATCCCCGCCATTACAGCAGTAATTTTTGTTATGACATCTGCCGTCGAGGAGCCGAATGTTGTCTGGCTTGAGCCCCCCAGTATACCCATTCCGGCGCTTTTATCAGACTGAAGCAGAATAATAATAATCAGCAACAGACACAAAATAAAAAAGAACACCGTCAATACCGTCGTTATAATACCCATAACTCCTATCCTGAACAAAAAATTAATATCGTGAAATCAACAATTCTTCAACATGCAGATACTGCAGTCGCAATCCACAAAAGGGACAATTATTTATGCCCCGTGAATAATGTCAAGGAAAGAATCTGCCTTCAGACTTGCGCCTCCCACCAGAACGCCGTCAATGTCCTCAACGGCATAAAGACCGGCGATATTATCCGGCTTCACGGAACCGCCGTACAAAAGGGGAACGGTTCCGGCTGTTTCGCCGCCGTACAAATCTGCCAGCACACCCCTGATATAGCGGTGCATCGATTCAGCGATTTCAGGAGTTGCGACCTTCCCCGTTCCGATTGCCCATACCGGTTCATAGGCAACGACCATTTTTTTCATCTGCTCCCCGGTTATACCGGCCAAACCCTCAGTGATCTGCCTTTTCACAACAGATTCGGACTTCCCGGATTCCCGCTCTTCCAGCAGTTCGCCGACACACACCACGGGTTCAAGGGAATGGGAATATGCAGCATGGACCTTCCTGTTGACCATTTCATCTGTTTCACCGAATACATGCCGGCGTTCGGAATGGCCGATCAGGATATACCGTGCCCCTGAGTCCTTTACCATAACGGGAGAAATCTCTCCGGTAAAGGCGCCGTTTTCTTCGAAATACATATTCTGGGCGCCCACGGCAATAGCCCCCTTTGCCAGTTCCACGACATAGCTGAGATGCACCGCAGGAGGGAATACGAGCACCTCCTTATCGCCGGCATCGCCGAGACCTTTTCTGATGCT
>JAKQCH010000469.1 GCA_029573825.1 Spirochaetota bacterium
GATGAAGAATTGAAAAAGGCATGGGCAGATGAAGCAAAACGCCGTCTTGATTCATATTACAGGGGTGAATCAAAAACGATTTCCGAGGAAGAGGTGTTTAACCGGATTGAAACGGAATGTTCAAAATGATTCGTTTTCTGGAAGAAGCGGCAGATGAATTTGCAGGGTAAATGTTAAATGAAATTAAATAATAACAAATTACTACTGACAAAGCACAAAAAATTTACTACTATATGAATATATCGTACCATGATACTTATGGAATGTCATATATTTGGAAGAAAGAGGTAACAACATGAAGAATATAGAAGAGTTGCAACAGCTCCCGGAACCGTTAAAACGCGAGGTGCTTGATTACGCTGAGTATTTACTAATGAAGTATCATTCCGGCGAAAAAGGGAATGGGAAAAAAAAGTGGGCCGATATGACCCGTCGGGGACCATCGAAAGGTGAAACGGGGAGTGAAACGGTAATCCGTATGCGGGGAGAAGAGCGATGGTAGTTTTTATTGATACCTCTTCTCTGATAAAAAGATATGTGGAAGAAACGGGAAGCAGTGAAATTGACCGTTATTTTACTGAAGATACAATCGTGTATATTTCTCCGCTTACCCCGGTTGAGATGAATTCTGCATTAAAAAGAAAACTCCGGGAGGGTTCTATCAGCGATGAAACATATCGTGCTGCAATTGGCTCATGGCATGAAGATGTACACAGCTATTCCATTGTTATGTTTAGTGATGAAATAGTATCAAAGGCGATTGATATTGTGAACAGTCATGATGTTAAAACACTTGATGCATTTCAGATAAGCGCTGCAGTGCTTTCCGGCGCTGATGAATCTGTGACATCTGACCGCCAAATGCATCGGGTACTCGAAGCAATCGTCAACACGAGGGCAGTATATATATGAACCATGTACACCGAAGAAGACTACATACAGCTCTCTTCAATACAGCACTACGTGTTCTGCCCGCGCCAGTGCGGGCTTATACATGTTGAAGGTCTCTGGGCAGAAAACACATTTACCACAAAGGGTAAGATACTTCACGAACGGGTCGATACCGGTGAAGATGAGACACGCATGGACAGGCGGATAGTACGGGGTCTTAATATCTACAGCAAACGCCTGGGACTTTCGGGGAGGGCGGATGTGGTTGAATTTATCACTTCTAATAATGAAGTTGTACCTTTCCCCGTCGAATACAAATCAGGAAAGCCGAAAGACAATATCTCCGACCTCGCGCAGCTCTGCGCCCAGGCCCTCTGCCTGGAAGAAATGCTCAATACCCCGGTGGCAGAAGCGGCTGTTTTTTATGGAAAACCCAGGAAGCGGTTGCAGGTAACACTGTTACAGGAACTCCGTGCCGCTACCGAAAACATCATTCATGAAATTCATCAAATGATAGAAACAAGGGATGTACCCAGGGCCCGCTATGAGAAGAAATGTGACTTCTGTTCCCTGCAGGACCAGTGTATGCCCCGCACAACGGGATCAAAAAAACTCGAAAACTACATAAGGGGGATTTTCACGACCGATGAAGAAACATCTTAACACCCTTTATATAACTTCGCCTGATGCCTTTATCCGCAAGGAAGGCATGACCTTCGTTGTGGAGCTTGATAACAAGAAAGCGTTGCAGGCGCCGGTACATACCATCGAGAATATTGTATGCTTTGGATTCAAACCGGTCACTCCTGCCCTCATGGCTTTCTGTGCCGAAAACAATATTGGAATCAGCTATCTCAGTACCACAGGACGGTTCCTTGCCCGTGTATACGGGGAGCAGCGTGGAAATGTATTGCTTCGGAAAACCCAGTACGAAATATTTGATTCCGCAGAACAGTCACGAAACATTTCCCGAATGCTTGTTGCCGCGAAAATCGCGAATGCGAGAAAACTTCTTCAGCGCCATTTGCGTAACCACGGCGGAGAGGAAAACTTCCATTCGGTCGCTTCTGCAGTAAAAACCCTGACAAATTCCCTGAAAAGGCTGGAAACAGCCGGAACACTCGATGAGGTGAGGGGGATCGAAGGGGACAGCGCAGGTACATACTTCGGGTGTTTTAATGATCTCATTGTGGCGCAGAAAGATGATTTTATTTTCAATGGCAGGAATAAACGGCCGCCCCTCGATAACGTGAATGCCCTGTTATCATTTGTGTATATGCTCCTTGTCAACGATGTACGGTCTTCACTTGAAACAACAGGCCTTGATCCTCAGGTGGGATTCCTGCACCGCCTGAGGCCGGGGAGGCCGAGTCTCGCACTGGACATCATGGAAGAATTCAGGGCATATATCGCAGATCGTGTGGTGCTGAATATTATTAACCTGCGTCAGGTACAGGGAAATGATTTCGAACGTCGGGAAACCGGAGAAATCCGCATAAATGACAAAGCCAGAAAAGAAGTGATAATTGCGTATCAGAAAAGAAAAGATGAAATAGTAAACCACCCGTTTCTTGGAGAAAAAACTACAATTGGTCTGCTTCCGCACATACAGGCCATGCTTCTCGCACGGCATATCAGGGGCGATCTTGAACAATATCCGGCTTTTTATATGAGATAGGAGGCAACATGCTTGTCCTTGTTACCTATGATGTGTCCACACTTGATGGTGTAGGGCGAAAACGTTTGCGCAAGGTCGCGAAGACGTGTGTTAATTATGGCATACGAGTACAAAAGTCTGTTTTTGAGTGTAACGTAATGCCTTACCAGTGGGAGCAGGTGAAGGATGATCTTTTGAGTATTTATGATCCGAAGGAAGACAGTTTGCGGTTTTATTTTTTAGGGAGTAACTGGAAAAGGCGTGTTGAACATCATGGGGTCAATAACAGTATTGAACATGATGAACCTATTATTATATAACGCTAACCTGTAGCACACATGATTTACCGGGTTGGTTAGCGGATGGATTTTAGTATAGTTCTTTCTATTATACCGGTTTCGTTAATAATGTTCTTTGAAAACATTATGTTTGACATGGCTGAGTTTAGCGTTATACTTTGCGTAACCCCTGACTATATCAGGAGTTATATCTGTACAGTCGCGCCCCGCGCGGGCGCGTGGATTGAAACTTATACTCAGTTGGTAACTTGTATAAAGCAATACGGTCGCGCCCCGCGCGGGCGCGTGGATTGAAACTAAAAAGCCAAAATATGTATG
>JAKQCH010000476.1 GCA_029573825.1 Spirochaetota bacterium
AAACTGAATGGGTGTACTGGAAACGATATCGTACGCGGGATGAAGCAAAGCAGTCAATTTTTGAATACATTGAATTGTTTTATAACCGTAAAAGATTACGGTCTGTAAATGGTTACGTTTCTCCATTAAAAATGGGAAAAGTTGCATAATTAATGCAGCACATGGGGAATTCTCCTTGTCTAAAAAATCGGAGTAAGGTCAATCACACCCTGCAGCAGGAAAAAGCTGCAAACGAAAATACACACAATCCCACAGAAGCCTCCTTCTACACCTTCCGCCTGGCATTGGATGAACTGCTGACCAATGCCATTGACCATGGGAACTGCGGCAACCCATCCGCGGCGGTGACGGTGCGCATTGAGTACCTTGCCGGGAAAATATTGATATCCGTCCGTGACGAAGGCCCGGGGTTCCATGCCGCGGACCTCCCGGACCCGCGGTGTGAGGAGAACCGGTTCTGCCGTCATGGCAGGGGGTTATATATCCTCAAGGCACTTGGCGATGTCCGGTGGGACGGGGAGAGGGGTTGTGTGCGGGTGGAGTTGTGAGGATATTCTTTTGTTTCATGTGGAGTATTATGTCACATTGAATGCAGCGGTTCTGTGAAGTGTATGTATGCACTTCCTGCATTGTTTTTCATCCTGGGAGAATGTTCCTCTCCTTACTTTTTAAATCGAAAAAGTATCCAAAACGATCCGCTGGCCGCGGGGGCTGAGGCACTGTAAATAATACATGCGCTCCCTCATGGCGCGTACGGGCCTCCTTCCCGACGTGCCACGTCTCGGACGTCCGTGTCCTCGAAGTGATGATGCAGATAATACATGTACTGCATGATCTCTTAAACCAAATTTTATATGATAATGAAAACCATATTTTTTCGGCAAGCTCCCTTTACCAAAGGGAGCGGCGCGGAGCGCGTGGGATTTTTCCTGCAGCCCCTGAAAGAAGCAGGAGGTGCTGTCGTGCCGAGTCGCCAGGATGGAGTTGCGAGGCATGAGGGAGTTCCCGTGATGAATCGGGGTGCCTTCGCTATTCTACTATGTGAAAAATATTCTGAATGCAACTGACGTAGCAAGGCTCGATGCCGTTTGAGTCGCGGGCGGGGGGGCCGGGAGGAGGGTGGCACCCTTCACCCGGGAAATGCAGTTCCTTTCAGGGACAGATGAAGATTGCGGGAATGGGATGCATGCCATAATCAGAATATCTTCATGTTGGAAACGATGTTTTCAGGTGCAAGGGCAGGATATAGCGAAACAGGAAACGCATCAGCAGAAAATAAATTTTATTGACCTTTCAGAATAATGAATGTAGTTTTGTATGTTATCTTATGAATCTGTATAATGCGAAAAAATATGATTTATATTTTTGTTATGAAGATTCAAAGAAAGTAGTGCGATATTTATTAATGAGGAGTATAATATTTTTATTGTATATCACCGTGATGTTTAGGTAAAAAAAAATAAAAAAAAGCCGTAAGACCTGCAATGGGATTTGCAATGTATGATGAGTTTTCTGCGGTAATATGGATTTGTACTATAAGCGTGAAGAGGTAGTGAGGTGCTTAACATCAAGCAGAGAAAAGAGCGGGGTTTTGATGACATACAGTCTCTTGATGATATCCTTGAGATACTGAAAACCCAGTTTAAAACGAGAAAACTTCATCTAAAATTCTCGGTGGATAAAACCGAGGTACAGGTAAACGAAATACTTGAGGATAAGAGCATAATTATTGTCACTGATTCAGAGTATTCTCCAGGGGATGATACAATAATTATTTACGGACTGCTCGATAAATATCTTGAACTTGATCTCGGTGTCATTGAGGTGCTGGGGCCCGGATATTTTAAATGTAAAATCAGGAGCGTGCGGAAAGCTGCCCAGGGGCGGCGGGACCTGCGTTTCAAGATCAATCAGGAAGATGTCGTCGCGACAAACTTCAAGTTTTCCAAGCATACCATTGAGCTTTCAGGGTATAATATTCCCACTGGTATTAAAGTTATACTGGACCAGTTTCAATCAAGCCGTTCAGACATGAGTGATATCGTCCGGGTCGATGTCTTCCAGTCGGGTGATCCGATTCTGGAAAGAGTGAAGAAGACGGGGCAGGCGGTATTTCTCGAGGATACTTCCAGTCCGGAATCATATAAGGCGTTAAATGATGATTTCGTGGATCTCACGGAAGTGTTAGGCGATGGCCTGAAGAACTATATGAAACGAAATATAGAGAAGGGGTACAAGTCAGTTGTTATCTGCCCTCTTTTGTATATTACTGAAGAGGAGAAGTCCATTCCTTTCGCCTATATTCAGCTGATTTCAACGAAAGAGACCATGGGTATAGAGAAGATGCTTGATGTGAAGGATAAGGCGTTCAAGCTTGTTGACCGTATCCGTGACGCCAATACGGTGCTCCTCTCAGTGCATCAGCAGATTGACGATATAAGCCGCGGCGGCGTGAAGCTGAAGATAACGGATGAAAACCTGAAAAAATATCTCATCAAAGCGCGGGGGTTTATTTTTGATATCGTCTTTAAGCTGCAGGCTCCCATAACCATTTACGGGGAGATAAAGTTTACCAATTACGATGACAGGGGAAACCTCTATATCGGTGTCGACTTTGCCGGGAATTCATCGAGGAAAGATGAAATGAAACGGTATTACTCGATGATAAAACCACGGGAGACAGAATATAAGAACAATCTCATGAAGGAACTTCGGCGGAAAAAGCAGCTTCAATAGAAGCTGCTTTTTTTTGATGCATCCGAGGGTTGCAGTCAGGCAGAGAGCATATTTTTCGCCGTTGATGCCGCCTCCCTGAGGGCATCATCCAGTTTTTCCGGGGATTTTCCTCCCGCCTGGGCCATATCCTTTCTGCCACCGCCCCCGCCCCCTAAAATTTTTGACGCAGCTTTAATAATACCTCCGCAGTCGATGCCTTTTTTAACGGCATTGTTGGTAGCGGCAAAAAGGAGAAGGGCTTTATCATCCACATCGGAACCGAAAAGCACTACCGATTCCTGCTCCTTCGAGCGGATGAGGTCGGAAAGGTCCCGCAGTTCGTCAATGGCGACTCCTTTGAAAGGCTGCGAAATGATCTTCACCCCGTTCACAAGGAGGGCATTGCCGATCATTGTGTCCACATCGGATGTGAGGCTTTCTTTCCTGAATTTTTCCAGTTCTTTTTCCAGGGTTCCTGCGCGTTTCAGCGTGTCTTCAATCTTTTTCGCCATGCCCCCTTCGTTGACGTTCAGAAGGGAGGCAAGCTCAGAAATGAGGGCGTGCTGGGTGTTGTAGCGTTCATATACGCCCTTCAGGGTAATGGCCTCGATCCGTCGCAGTCCGGCGCCGGGGGAAGCTTCCCGTGTGATTTTGAAGACGCCGATCTTGCCGGTGTTGTCAAGGTGTGTGCCGCCGCAGAGTTCCTTGCTGAACCCCGGGACCTGCACAACGCGGACAGTTCCCTCATATTTTTCCCCGAACTCCGCCATGGCGCCGGACTTCAGGGCTGTGTCAAGGTCCATGATAGTCGTGGTAACGGGAATTGATTCCCATGCCTTCAGGTTTACAAGGCGCTCAATTTCATCAATTTCATCAATGGTGAGGGGATTGAAATGGGTAAAATCGAAACGAAAACGCTCCGGTTCGACAATTGAACCCGACTGGCGGACATGGTCTCCTAATACTTTCCGGAGGGCCGCCTGGAGGAGATGCGTCGCAGTGTGGTTCGCTTTGATCAGGTTACGTCGTACCGTGTCGATTCCGGTTGTGATCGTATCTCCCCCGGAGAACTTTCCGCGTACGACCCGGCCGGTATGAATAATGGTTTTATCGAACCTGACAGTGTCTTCAACCTGGAACACCGCACCGTTATGGGACATGATGGTGCCCCGGTCCCCAACCTGACCTCCGGATTCTCCGTAAAAGGTTGTGTCTTTCGTGACAAGAAACGCTTCCTGTCTTTCTTCGATAGAAGACACAAGGTCTTTTCCGTCACTGATGAACATGAGACTGGACTCGGATTTTTCCATCTCGTAGCCGAGGAAATTGGTGCCGCCGGCCTTTTTCGCAAGGGACTCCAGCACCCGCTCCCGCCCGAAGTCGCCGCCTTTCCAGCTCTGCTTGCCCCGCTCGCGCTGCTTATTCATTTCATTTTCAAATCCCGCGGTATCGACCGTCAGGGTCTGTTCCGCCGCGATCTCAATGGTCATTTCGAGGGGAAAGCCGAAGGTGTCGTACAGAACAAAGGCATCGCTGCCGTTCATCACGGCGGTACCGGATTTTTTCAGGCCCTTCATGATTTCCTCAAGGCGGTCAATGCCGTTTTCAAGGGTCTCAAGAAACCGCTTTTCTTCACCCTCCAGAAGGTTCTGTATGTTTTTACGGGCATCCCGGATTTCCGGATAATAGGGTCCCATGGTGTCAATTATCGGGTCAACGATGCGGTAGATAAAAGGTTCTGTAACCCCGATCAGCCGTGCGTAGCGCAGGGCGCGCCGGATTATTCTCCGCAGCACATAGCCGCGCCCTTCATTCGAGGGGTAGACACCGTCGGCGATTGCAAAGGTGAGCGCCCGGGCGTGTTCTATCATTGTGTTGACGCTGCGCACCGCGTCGCCTTCATATTTAGTGCTGGTTTCCCTGCAGACAAATTCCGCGAATTTTTTCAGTTCATCGGTTTCATAGATGGAGTCAACATTCTGGACCAGCGTTGCAAGGCGCTCAAGTCCCATCCCGGTGTCGATACCGGTCTTCGGGAGGGGGGAAAGGTTGCCCTTGATGTCCTGAAAATACTGGTTGAACACAAGGTTCCAGTACTCAAGAAAGCGTTCACATTCGCATCCGGGCCTGCAGTCCGCGGAGCCGCAACCGAACTCCGGGCCCCTGTCAATGTAGAGCTCGGAGCATGGTCCGCAGGCGCCGGAATCACCCGCGGGACCCCAGAAGTTGTCGGCTTTTCCAAGACGGACAATTCTTTCTGGGGGAATTCCTATGTGGGTCTTCCATAGATCGTATGCCTCATCGTCGTCCTGGTATATTGAAATCCAGATATTTTCTTCAGGAAATTTTATTTTTTGCGTTGAGTAGTCCCAGGCGAATTCGATTGCTTCCTTCTTGAAGTAATCCCCGAAGGAAAAATTCCCCAGCATTTCAAAAAACGTGCAGTGGCGTTTCGTCTTTCCTACGTTTTCAAGGTCGCTTGTACGCAGACATTTCTGGATGCTGGCTGCACGGGTATATTCAAGGTCGACGGTGCCGGCAAACATAGGTTTGAACTGCACCATCCCCGCAGTGGTGAACAGCAGCGTGGGGTCGTCTTTCGGGATTAATGGGCTTGAGGGGACAATTTTGTGGTTATGTGTTTTGAAAAATTCAATAAATGAGTCCCGTAAATCCTTTACCTGTAACATCGTATGCTCCTCTATGATATGATGGTTGTATGGTCATGCACCTCGTCAGTGCCGCATGTGTCAGTTTTCTGGCAATATCATTATGGTTCGGGAAATTCTTCAAGAAGTTTCTTTTCTTCTTTCATCCTATCAATAACTTTTCGGATAATTGAGGAATCAAAACCTCTCTGGCGCAGAAAAAGCGCTATTTTTGCCGGTTTGTTCTTCTTATGTTCAATGCGGGCAAGTTTTTTCAGGGATTCATTGTAGATTGTATCAAACTCAACCGAAGTGTCATCGGATTTTCTTATCGCCCTGTCAATTGATTTTGAAGGGACCCCTCTGCGAAACAGTTCACTTTTCAGAAGAGAATCTCCAATCACTTTTTTACGGCGTCTGGTGCTGATATAGTCAACGGCATACTTGTAGTCGTCTATGTATCCTGAGGATACGAGGGAATTAATTATTTCGCTTATTATATGTTCAGAAAAATCTTTCTTTTTAAGGAGCCGCTGCAGTTCGATGATTGTCCGGTTTCGCAGTGAGAGATAATCGAGGGCCTTCCTGCGGCAGGTAAACCTCTCTGATTCATCTTTCAGATATTCATACATTCCCGTGTCAAGGAGAAGGCCCTTTTTCAGGGTAAGGTGCCCGGTGATATTTCCCGGCACCTGAAATACTTCGCCGGTGGTAAGGGTGAGCTGTATGTGGGTTTCCCGGTATTTTATTTCAGTAATTTCAATCATAGATGTAACATGAAAAAGGGGATGCCCTGGTTTCCCGGACACCCCCTCCTGTATTTCCAAAGCAGGTACGAATTTTTTAACGTTTTGAGAACTGGAACCGTTTCCGTGCTTTTTTCCGTCCGTATTTTTTCCTTTCAACTTCACGCGAATCACGGGTCAGGAAGCCTTCGGAACGAAGCGCTTTCTTGTCTCTCTCATCTATCTGGGTAAGGCACCGTGAAATGCCGAGACGAACCGCACCGGCCTGTCCGGACCAGCCGCCGCCGTTTACAGTGGCGAATATATCATAAGAATCCGTCTTTTCAAGAAGATCGAGGGGTTGTTTTACAATAAGAACAAGTGTCTGGCGCCTGAAATAATCCGTAACAGGCTGCTTGTTGATTGTAATCTGACCGGAACCCGGCTTCATCCATACACGTGCTACAGAGGTCTTCCGTCTGCCAGTGGCATAATTTGAATTGCTGCTCATTATCAACTCCTCGTTATATCTCTAATTTTTCAGGTTGCTGGGATTCGTGGGGGTGCGAGGCTCCCGGATATATCTTCAGGTTATTAATTATTTTCTTTCCAAGTCTGTTTTTCGGCATCATGCCCCATACCGCGTGCCGTATTACAAATTCAGGTTTTGTGATCATCACTTTCTTGATATTGGTAAACTTTTTTCCGCCGGGATACTGGGTATGGCTGAAGTATTCCTTATCCTCCGACTTGGTCCCGGTCAATACTATCTTCTCTGCGTTTATAATAACAATATTGTCACCGTCATCAAGATGGGGTGTATAGGTCGGCTTGTGCTTTCCGCGGAGAATTCTGGAAACTTCCACCGCAAGGCGTCCCAGCACTTTCCCCTCGGCATCAATCAGAAACCACTTCTTTTCGATTTGTGATGCCGATGGTGAATAGGTTTTTTGAATGTCGCTCATTATCGTCCTCTGATTATATCTACAATCTTGTATGTTTTTCATTCAGGATACAGCAAAAGCCAACCCTGCCGGGTTGACCGGTTCGTTGTGATTAATAGCATAATCACGTATTTCTGACAAGACCAGAAACAGAGTGCAACAATATATTGAGCTTTGTTTTTGTCAATAAAAAATGATTGTATTTATTGAGAAATACCCTGATCATCCGGAATTACCGTTTTTTGCATGTTTCGGGAAACCTGATTATTTGCTTTCTTGACATTCTCCGGTTTCAATACTATACTTTCATGTATAATCGGTAACAAGAGCGGGTAACTTGAATCTCACCTGTAAGCGAGTCTTTTTTATACTGTGCTTTCAAAATGAAAGCGATATGGATAGTATGGGGTGCTTATTCGGTGATAAAATATCTATTATTTGAGGTATGGCGGATGAAACGATTACTTCCCTTTTTCACAGCAGTGATTGTTCTCGGGGCGGGGTGTGCCACACTTCCCGGTCCGGTAAATGATGAATTTCTTACTGAGAAAACCAGTGAAGAAGCAAAGAAAATAGAAAAACATGAACTGGCTGTTGTTGAAAAAAAGAAAGCACGCGATGAGGCGGAAAGGGACCTTTCCGTGTCAGATCAGCGGTTGAAGGTGGTCCAGGCTGAACTCGCAGCATTTAAGGCGGACCGCGAAGTGTTAGGCGAAAAAAAACGACTCCTTTCCCTTCTCGGCAATGCGGGGGAGGTTGAAAAAACTGAACGCGCAATCATTGAACGTGAAATGTCCATACGGAAGAAGGACCAGGAAATTAAGTGTTTTAACCTGCTCAGGGACCACCGGAAATCTCTCTTCGAATTAAAAGAAGCGGAACTGTCAGCGGCGGTTGCCGCCCTTGATATGGAAAAAGCGCGGATTGCGCTGAAATTTCAGGAAAAACGTCCGGCCCAGTTCAAAAAAGAAACATCTTTCTGGAAAAAAATTATTTCAGGCAGCGAACTGGTGGACATCGCCGCATACGAAAAGCATAATAGTGAACAGAGAAAAATACTGAACGAAAAGAAATCACTCGCTGAACAGGCCTCGTCAGCCCTGAGGGATTGTGAGCAGTATACCGGCGGGACGGTGCAGTAGAATGAATTGCTTATCAGGAAAGGGGTTTTCATGAAATTCGTTAAAATCGGTACAGCATTATCTGTCATTACAGGGGTTTTTTTTGTGGCCCTCCCGGTACCGGGCGATGTGTTTTATACTCCCTCGGAATACAATAGCCTTTATAACCAGAAGGTTGCCGTTGACATAGAGCTGAAGCTGCTGAAAAAACAGTGCCGCAATGAGATTGACAGCCTTGAGTCAGAGAACAGAAAACTGGCAGGGAAAATACAGCTTCTGAAAGAGCAGATACAGCTGATGGACCGTCAGCATAGTGAGGAAAAGCGGCAGTATGAAGACCGCATACGTGACCTGAAGGAGCAGGCGGATATTCTGAGAATGAAAAGCAGTGACAGGGAAAAAGCGCTTCTTGAGGAAAATGATAAAATGCAGCGGAGGTACCGGCAGGAGATTGAGAAGCTCAATGCCCGTCTCGTTGATGAGCGTCAGTCGAACCTGAAAAAAATTGCCGAACTGACCGATTCGTGCAATGACAGAATTTCATCTCTGGATTCACGTATACGCGCGCTTGATGATGAAATCGCGGGACTGAAGAAATTAACGGAAACGCAGAAGGAGGAATTAGCCCGAATGGGACGGCAGGCGGACGACCTGGAAAAACAGCTTGGGGAGGAAATCAGGAAGGGCGAAATTACAATAAAAAAGTTTCACAACCGCATCGTGATCAACATACAGGACAAAATTCTTTTCCCCTCGGGTTCTGCCGCCCTGCGTCCGGAGGTCCACAGGGCGCTGGATAAGATCTCCGGAGTCCTGAAAGATTATCCGGAAAACCGTATTCAGGTTGAGGGCCATACGGACAATGTACCAATCCATACCAGGGAGTTCCGGGACAACTGGCAGCTTTCTTCCGAGCGCGCTCTCGCGGTGCTGCAGCGGCTTCTGACGAACAGCAGACTTAAGCCGGAACGATTTTCCGCAGTGGGATACGGGGAATACAGCCCGGTGGTCCCGAACAATTCACCCCGTAACAGGGCCCTTAACCGGCGGGTCGATATAACCGTCGTGCCGATGATTAACCGGTAAAAGTTGTAACAAATACAAAAAGTATTATACAGAAAGATGTAATATAGCATAGTATGCGCACGGGATTTCCCGGCGAACCTTCAGCTGTTTCCAAAATCTAATGACCACTATTTTTTCACTTGCTATGGAGCAGTGCTGTTGTATTTTTGCCGGATATTTTCCAGTTGTATAGTGAATTTCAGATACCGGAGGAGTAGTATGAGCAGGATTTATAATTTCGCAGCGGGGCCGTCGACATTACCGTTACCGGCGCTTGAGGAGGCATCCGCAAAGCTGGTTGATTTCGGAGGGACGGGAATGTCGCTTATCGAAATGAGCCACCGGGGAAAAATATATGACGCGATTCACAATGAAACTGTCGCACTGCTCCGGGAATTATTTCTCATTCCGGAAGATTTCCATGTACTGTTTCTCCAGGGAGGAGCGACCATGCAGTTTGGAATGGTTCCCATGGCTTTTTTGAAGGAAGGTGCTGCGGCCGATTTTGTTCTCACCGGTTCCTGGGCATTACGGGCCGTGGAAGACGCCCGGCTTATAGGGGAGACCAATATCATCTGGGACGGAAAGGATGATAATTATACCCGGATACCTTCAATGGACGAGCTCACCTTTAACAGGGATGCCGCGTATGTTCATCTCTGCTCCAATGAAACCATCGGCGGCATCCAGTGGCAGGATTTTCCCGATACGGGAGATGTTCCCCTGATTGTGGATATGTCCTCGGACATTATTTCACGGCCCCTGCCGTGGGACAGGCTGGATATGGTATTCGCGGGGACCCAGAAGAATCTCGCACCCGCCGGGATGGCCCTTGTCCTGATACGGAAGGATTTTGCGCGAAAGGCCCGGACCGATCTTCCCGCATATTTCAGGTACGATCTTCATATCGACAAGAATTCT
Source organism: Spirochaetota bacterium (assembly GCA_029573825.1). Lineage (GTDB taxonomy): Bacteria > Spirochaetota > UBA4802 > UBA4802 > JAGODF01 > JAKQCH01. The sequence goes on from JAKQCH010000476.1 coordinate 10,140, forward strand.
CTCTATAATACTCCGCCGACCTTTGTGGTGTGGATGACAAACCTTACCCTTAAATGGATTAAGTCCATCGGCGGTATGGCCGAGATAGAACGGCGCCGCAAAAGAAAAGCGGGGCTCCTTTATGACATGATAGACGGAAGCGGCGGGTATTACCGCAACCCTGTGGAAAAGGCGAGCAGATCGCAGATGAATGTGGTATGGCGCCTGCCTGATGAGGAGCTTGAAAAGAAATTTCTGGCGGAATGCGACAGAGAAGGTCTGAACGGACTCAAGGGCCACCGCGATGTGGGAGGAATCCGCGCCTCCCTGTATAACGCGATGCCCGTGGAGGGGGCCGAAGCTCTGGCCGATTTTATGAAACGGTTCATGGAGGGGAATGGATAATAACAACTGTACGCGTCCATGGGGGTTTTTTGAAACCCTTGACGAGCGGGACGACCATAAACTGAAACGAATTACCGTTTATCCGGGGAAGCGCCTGAGTCTCCAGCGCCACCAGCGCAGGTCGGAGCACTGGTACGTGGTGCAGGGAACCGGGATTATCCGTCTCGGAAATGAAGATGTCGCAGTGTGCCCTGGCGTGTCGGTGGACATCCAGTGTGGTGTGCTGCACCGGATGGAAAATACCGGTTCTCAGGATCTGATTTATATAGAGGTCCAGACAGGGGACTATTTCGGTGAGGACGATATTGAGCGAATTGAAGATGATTACGGGAGGGTGTAATTCTTTATGATAAGTGTACGCGAACTGACCAGGCATTATGGTGACCTCGTAGCGGTGAATAACCTGACCTTTACCATCCGGAAAGGGGAAATTACCGGACTTCTGGGTCCCAACGGGGCGGGGAAAACAACAACGCTGCGGATGCTGACATGCTATCTTACGCCCACGTCAGGAGTTGTCAGCATCGGCGACTTCCGGGTGGATGAAGATCCCATCGCGGTGCGTGAAATTATCGGTTATCTTCCCGAATCGGTGCCGATCTATGGCGACATGGTGGTGTATGATTACCTGAAGTATGTGGCGGATATCCGCGGCGTGACAGACCCGGGCCGCATCCGGGAGATTGCGGAACTGTGCGGTATCAGTGAAATCATGCATAAAAACGTGGAAGAACTTTCAAAGGGGTATCGTCAGCGGGTGGGTCTCGCCCATGCCATGATTCACGATCCTGAAATCCTGATACTTGACGAGCCAACGAGCGGTCTTGACCCGAACCAGATCGTGGAGATACGGAACCTCATCCGGGAAATCGGAAAAACGAAAACAATCATCCTTTCGACGCACATCCTTTCCGAAGTTGAGGCGACCTGTGACCGTGTGATAATTATTAATGAGGGGCGGATCGTAAAGGACAGCACCGTGGATGCCATCACATCCTCCCACGGCAGTGAAATTGTGATACATGCCACGATTGGCGGCGCTGATTTTCCGTCCATTGAGGCGGCGATCCGTAAGCTGGACGGTGTTGCTCATGTTTCGCAAACAGGCGGAGAGGGGGACCTTGTTACTGTTGAGGTCCAAACAAATGCTGCCAGCGACCTGCGGCCGATGATTTTTCACACAGCAGCGGAAAACGGGTGGGTGCTCTACGAAATGGCGCGTGACGCAATGACCCTTGAACGCATATTCAGAGACCTTACAATCGGAGGCGGCGCATGAAATCCAGAGGATATTTCCGGAAGATGCTGGTGATTATGAACAAGGAGCTCACGGTATATTTCACCACCCCCATCGCCTATATTGTGTTCGCGGCGTTTCTTCTTACCACGGGGTTCTACTTTTTTGTCCTCTCCCCGTTTTTCTTTTTCGGGCAGGCGGAGCTGCGGGAATTCTTTGACGCGCTGCCGGTGATTTTTTCCATAACAGTTCCCGCTGTTACCATGAGGCTGATATCGGAAGAACGCCATACAGGTTCCCTCGAAATTCTCATGACGCTCCCGGTGACCTCCCTGGACGTGGCGATGGGGAAGTTTCTGGCGGCCACGGTGTTTGTCTCATTGATGCTGGTGCCGACACTGATGTATGTCGTTACGGTGTCTATTGTGGGTTCCCTTGATCCGGGTCCCGTGGCGGGAGGATATATAGGAGCTGTGCTCCTTGGCGCCACCTTTTCCTCCATCGGGGTATTTGCCTCCTCAATCAGCAAGAACCAGATTATCGCGTTTATGATCGGAGTCGGGATCTGCATCACTCTTACTATGATAGATTATTTTCTCTTTTTCCTGCCTGCCGGAATCGTGAAAGCTTTCCAGTATTTCGGGCTTGGATATCATTTTAAAAATATATCCAAAGGCATAATCGACACCCGGGACATCATCTATTTTCTTTCAATTATAGCGGTGGCTGTCCTCGGAACGGTGAAAATTATTGAGGAGAGGAGATAGGGATTTATGAATATGTCTACGGTTAAAGAGCGTGTAAAAAAACTGGTCCTTGATGTCAGGGAAAACGGTCTTGCGTCGCACCGGAACCTGATGCTCTCGCTGTACCTCGTCATTATTGTCCTCGTAAATCTTGTGAGCCTTAACCTTTATATGCGGTTTGACCTCACGGGGAATAGCGCTTACTCTCTTTCGGAAACCAGCAGGGATATCGTGTCCTCCCTTGAATCGCCCCTGACGATACGTGTATTTTTCACAGAGGACCTCCCGGCTCCCTATAATAATGTGAAGCGGTATCTGACAGACCTTCTGGAGGAATATCAGCAGGCCGGCAATAGAAATTTCCGGTATGTGTTTATTGATCCGTCCCATGAAAAAAACAAGAAGCAGATTTCCGATTACGGGATGCGCAGCGTCCAGGTGAGCGTGTACAAGAGCGACCAGATAAGTGAGCGGAAAGCCTATATGGGCATTGCCATTGAACATGAGGACCTGCTGGAGAAAATTGATTCCCTCACAACCGTGGAGGGAATGGAATACCGGATAACCTCCCTCATCAAAAAAATGACCGGCAAGGTGGACGCCCTTCACCGCGTGAAGGATCCGATTAATATATTTTTCTTCGCGTCGAAAAATGTGCCGGATGTAGGGACTGTTGCGGCAAAGGTGAAAGCGCAGGTTGATAAATGCAATGTAAAGAACTACAGTAAGCTGAAGTTCCAGGGTCCCCTCGATCCCTTTGAAAATCCTGCCGCGATGGACCGCGCTCAGATGTACGGTATCCAGAAGCTCACCCTCCGGGAAATGCGGGGAAGGAGCGAAGATATTATGCTTGGCCTTGTGGTTGAGTATAAAGGACGCTTCGAAACGGTCCACATGATAGGGCGGTCATATTTTTCGCTGTATTCCGTGATCGAGTCGCTGGACGGCATCGTGAACAGCATCGTGGGGAGTATTATCGGCATCAATCCCGTGATTGGTTACAGCATGGGGCATGATGAAATGTCCTTTACCGACATGCGTGACGGTGCGGTAAATTTCAGGCCCTTGGTCCCGGACATGTACGATTTTCAGAATATTGACCTTTCAAAGGACGATATCCCTGAAGGCATTCAGACACTTGTTATCAACGGGCCGAAAAAAGAATTTTCAGATTTGGAACTATTCAAGATCGACCAGTTCCTGATGAAGGGGCGCTCGGTGGTGCTCTTTTTAGATTCATTCCGGGAAGCGCCGCAGCAGTTTCCTGCAATGATGCAGCGGCAGTCGCCTTCGGTCATCCCCAACAGCACCGGCATTGAAAAGCTCATCGCGCATTACGGCGTATCGGTCACGCCGAAGATCCTTCTTGATATGCAGTGCCTTCACTACCGCGGGGAATCGCTGTACATGGTGCCGAAGATAAGCGAGGACAGCCTGCACCGGGAGAATGAAATAACCCGGAACCTGAAGCAGGTATATTTCGCCAAGGCGTCACCGGTGGTTGCTGATGATAAGAAACTCCGGGAAACAGGCGCAAGGAAGACTGTCCTCGTATCGTCATCCCCGGACAGCTGGCTTGTGCAGAATATTATGCCATGGGCGATGTATCCTCCGAAGGAAAACCAGCGGTCGCGGCATGATCTGGCGGTGCTGGTGTCGGGTCGTTTTACGAGCTACTTCAGCAGCAGAGACCTTCCTGTTTTTCCTGCGGTTTCACCGGGTGAACAGCAGGCAGCGGGGGGCGGAACTAAAATTGAGACCCGGTCATTTATGAAAAAAACAGTGAAGCCGGGAAAACTTCTTGTCATCGGGACCTCGGAAATAACCCGTTTTGATTACCAGCATGACCGGCGTGTCTTCTCACGGCCTAACGCGATTTTTGTTCAGAACGTTATCGATTATATTAATGGAAACTTCGGCATGCCGGAAATGCGAAGCAAGGGGCTTGAACTGAATCCCATAAGGGATGATAATGTGCTCGCATTGATTATTAAGAAAATATTTAACATACCTCTTGCGGATGCGGTGGACTGGGCAAAGCTGCTTCTTAAACTTCTGAATATCCTAATCCTTCCGGCTCTTGTTCTCGCCATAACGGTTGGCGTCATGTATACGCAGAAAAGGAAACAACGGAAACGGATTAAATCAGAATTCGCGAAAGGCAGAGAGGTGGAATGATGAAAACTACCGGCAGAAATAATCTTTTCATTACCCTCGGGGTTATCGCGGCGCTTCTGGCTTTGTATTTTGTATCGGCATACCAGAGTGGGAATCCCGAGATACCTGAACTCGAACGCTGGAACGGTAATGCTGACGAAATAATCATTGCAAAAACCGGAGCAACCATCCGGCTCTATCGTAAAGAGGGGATGTGGCGGATCAACAGTGAAGGATTTCCCGCTGACAGTGAGGGTGTGCAGAGAATGGAAAACAAGCTCCATGACCTTGAGATAACCGACCTCACCTCACGCCGTCCCCACTATGAACGGTTCGGCCTTACGCCGGAAAATGCAATTACCGTGGTGGTGAAAAAAGATGGTGCCGAAGTGAGAAAAATCATCATTGGAAACAAGAGCACGAAAACCAGCCATACCTTTATCCGTGTCGGGGACCGTCCGGAGGTTTTTAAAGCCGCAGGTGTATTGCGGACGCAATTCGGAAAGACCGTGGAGGGGTATCGCGATAAAAACATTTTAAATATAACCCCCAGGAACATTGTGTCTGTGGAAATCAATTTTAACAACAGCAAATATACATTTATACGGGATAACGCGGTGCCGGGGAAGAGCGGGAATAAAACTGCTGAAATTGGCGAAACTCCTGCCGGGGGTAAAATAATCTGCCTTGAGTACCGGGACATTGAGCTTCATGAAGTGAAGATGGCGAATCTCATGAAGTCATTTAATCCCCTGCAGACGCAATCCTTTCCCGATGTTGCTGCCGGCAGTATGGGAAAAAGTCTCTGTACTGTTACGGTGAAAACGAAAAAGAAATCAGTGGCGCTCAATTTCTTCAAAGGCGCCACCGCTTACAGCTATTACTGTACTTCGTCTGAATCTCCCTATGTGTTCAGCGTGGCATCGTATACCGCGGAACGTTACATGAAGGAGATTCAGGACTTTAAAAGATGATGCAGAAATCTATCTGAATAAATTCTTCAGATTGTCGAGCGCCCTGGTCCCCTTCTGCCGGACAACGCTGTATATTCTGTCATAGGGAATCGGAAATGACTGCCGAACCTGTACCGCAACAGGGGACTTGATCGTGTGGTTCCCTATTACGATATTGACATACACCTTCGCATCAACGATGATGTTGTCCGGTTTTCTTCCCAGGCTGGATATGGCGCTTGCAAGGGGAACGCCGACATCAAACTTTTCCACTACAGACTGTCCCTTGTTGATGCGGAGAAATCTCCGGTGAGAGAGGTCCGCGGTCTTGTGGCTGTCAAGGAAAATGCTCCCTTCAATATGGTCCAGCGCGGCGTCAACTTTCGCGGTGTTCGTTATTTTCAAAAACACATTGAAGTTGACTTTCTTCACTTTTATGCCGTCGATCTCGACATTGGCGACCTCAACCTTTTGAAACTCATATTTACAGTTTGCCAGACTTTTCCGGAGAGCCAGGTTCTCCTGGAGGGTCGCACAGGTTGTGAAGATAAATACGAGACATGGTATAAGTAGATATATACGTTTCATGAAAACCCCTTTTAGTGATATGGTCTGGGGAAATTGTATACAGAAATATCTGTGCGGTCAAGTCCATTTTTAGGATATCACTGATTTCAGGGTGTGTCTTTTTTAGAGCGGGGTCTCCATATTTTCATTGATTCCGCCTCCCGTACAAGGCTGTCCCTGAATTCCGGGTGTGCAATTTCGATAAGTGCTTCTGCGCGTTCCCAGGTGCTTTTCCCTTTCATGTTTGCGATGCCGTATTCAGTCACGATTTTATGGACAGCGGTTCTCGGGTCAGTGACAATTGCCCCCGGCGTGAGGACAGGTTTGATTCTTGACACAATACCCTCTTTCCCCTGAAATGTTGAGGTCATGCAGATAAAACTCTGCCCCCGTTTTGACTTGTATGCTCCTTCGACGAAGTCGAGCTGCCCCCCGGTCCCGCTTACCTGCCGTGTCCCGACACTTTCCGCACAAACCTGCCCGAAGAGATCAACCTCAATACAGGCGTTGATAGAAACAAAATCATGCAGCTGGGACACAATTATGGGATTGTTCGTGTAGTTGACCGAGTATGCGATCACTCCCGGATTGTCATCGATGAAGTCGTAGAGTTCCCTGCTGCCGAATGCAAAGGAGAAGACCTGTTTGTAGCGGTCTATCCTTTTCCTGGCGCCACTGATCTTTCCTGCCATGCTCATTTTCAGGTAGGCATCGACATACATTTCTGTATGGACACCTAGGTCCCTGAGGTCTGAGTCTGCCACCATGGCGCCAATCGCGTTAGGGATACCGCCGATTCCTAACTGGATGCAGCACCCGTCATAGAGGTTGTCAATGATATGTGATGCGATCTTTTTTTCAACTTCCGTGGGCTCTGCTGCCGGGAGGGTTGGCAGCGGGGGGTTGTCTCCCTCAACGATGAAATCAACCTGTGAAATGTGTATTGACTCCTGGTTCCCTCCCAGCACTCTCGGCATGTTATTGTTGATTTCAAGAATTACATAGTCCGCAGTTTCGATTGCTGCCCAGCTTGAGGGTGCGCCGGCGCCGAAACTGAAATATCCGTGCCTGTCCATAGGACTTACCATGATCATAAAAACATTCGTTGGTTTGCAGTCCTCCTTTGTCATCTTGGGGAGCTCGTGAAATTTCATAGGTATGTATGATAATAATCCATCATGGTAATATTTCCGGTCCAATCCGCCGAAGTGCCAGCTGTTCCAGTAAAAGTGTTCTCCTGAAGGGTCAGCCTCATTTGTGTAATGGGGCCATGCGCCGATATCGCACCGAATATTAATATTGCGGAGTTCGCTTTTCCTGTCCGCCAGAGCCCGGTCAAGTTCGTTTGCCCCGCACACGCCGAATCCGTATTCGACCCAGTCTCCTGACTTTACGACGCGCACCGCCTCCTGTGCGGTAACAAGTTTATCCCTGTATTCATCCTGCATTGTGCGTTTCATATATTATGCTCCTGAATATATATAAATAATAAAATATACGTATATACTCGAATAGTCAGACCTGTGCCTGTCAATTATAAAACTGAAAAGGGCTGTTCCGAAGAATGAAAATATGCCCGTTGCCAGACTGCCTGGAGATTTTTAGCATAGTAAAGATTAAAAAATGTGCGGTTTGATGAGAAGCAGATAACAAACGGGCTCTTCTTTTGCAATACTATTGCCGGGTTTCTTCCTTCCTGATTATGCCACAACTCATCAGGACAAGCCCTCCCAGGGTACATCCGAGTCCCCAGGTAAACTGTGATAGCGGTACCGGGTTAAAGAAGAGCATGAGGAGAAATGCCGCAGTTCCTGAAAGCGCCGCGAAGAACGTATGTGCGGGTCCGGCAAAAAAAATAACAAAGAGAGACACGAGTATAAGATAGATGATGGCGGCAGCTGAAAACCATGGGATGGTAGCGCCGTTAAAGAAATAGCCGAAGAGGATTTCCGCACCTGAAACCGAGGTTTTTGTAGCAATGTATGAATGCACATACCATGGAAAAACGAGGGACAGTAGCGTTACAAGCCCTCCGCCCACCGAGAGAAAATTGCTCTCACGCAGTTCCACAATCCTGAAAAACCATGTGTACCATTGACGATCCATGGGTACTGATTACATGGAAGGGAAAATTTGGTCAAGCGGAATTATTTATGGGCTCTTCTAAAAGTCATGAGTTGTAAGTGCTGATAGCTCAAAAAAAAATCGATTTCTGAGATTACAGGCCCACAGGGGGGAAAAAATCACTTATTTAGAAGGGCCCTTATAATAGAGCACCCAGAGCTCTGTTCCCGTACCATCGCCCGCATCACCCCGGAAATAAAGACGCCCTTCGTGTATGTGGAATAGTTCGGGGTTGAAACTGCCGTTTCCCGGATTTATATCGGCGACAAGAGCTGTATCGCCGGGGGTTCCCTGAGTTAACCAGAGTTCTCTTCCGTGTGTGCCGTCATCCGCTCCGAAGAACACCATATCGTTGAAAATGATATATCCGCCTGGATCGGAATTGTCGCTGCCGGGATTAATATCTGCAACAATAACAGTTCCCGATGTGGTGCCGTCGGTTTTCCACAGTTCAAATCCTGTTGATCCGTCAGTGGCCGTGAACACAACCGAATCCCGGTAGTGCGTGAGCTGTGAGAGGGAAGAGTCACCGGAAGGATTGATGTCTTTCAGAAGCACTGTGCCGGCCTCTGTGCCGTCAGTGACCCATAGCTCCCTGCCGGGTGGGGATATTGAGGATGCGGCAAAAATGACATGCCCCGATAGGACAGTAAAAAAATCAGGTGATGAATCGCCGGATGGATGTATGTTTTTCAGCATGACGGTTCCCGGAGTGGTGCCGTCGGACTGCCATAATTCAGTACCGTTCAACGAATCGGCTGCAGAAAAGTAAAGCATGTTGTTCCATGCCACGAACCGTTCCGGATTTGATGCCCCGTTGCCGGGATTAATGTCCGCGAACAGCACTGTGCCGGGAGTAGTGCCGTCAGATAACCAGAGTTCCCTGCCGTTGCTCCCGTCATCTGCGCTGAACACAAACTGCCCGTTGAAATGTGTAAGGTGCATTGGCGAGGAGCTGTTTATCCCGCCCGTGAGGTTCAGCACAAGGGATGTTCCCCCTGTAGTTCCATTGGAGACCCAGAGTTCCCGGCCCTGTCCCAGGTCGTTGGTGGCGGCGAAGTACATCAGGTTGTTATAAGTAATAAAATAATCAGGAGTGGAACTGCTACTGCCGAAGTTTATGTTTTTCAGAAGAATGGTGCCCGCCCATGTGCCGTCAGAAGACCAGAGTTCCCTGCCGTTCACCCCGTCATCTGCAGAAAAATACATCTTCCCGTTGTATTCGTGGAATGAAGACGGAGATGAATTTCCTGCAGGGTTGATATCCTTTATCATGAAGGTTCCTGCCCATGTTCCGTCGGAGGACCACAGTTCATTGTGATGTATTCCGTTATCCGCCGTGAAGTACAGCCTTCCATTATACGAAAAAAATTTTTCGGGGTCCGACCCCGCAGGACCGGGACGAATATCCTTCACTCTTTTTATGACAAGGTCCTTAATGGGGATTGATTGCGGTACCGTTATTTCTCCTTCTTCTCCCTCCGTGAATACAAGAAAGTGTGTCGCTCCGGCCGGCACCGGTGTGTCAGCAGGGAATGTGTGGGTATGGGTTTTTCCTTCAGCGTTGAACACGGCAATTGGTGCTGTCCCGGAAAGCCGCTCATTGTCATTGATGCCCCAGTAAAGGCAATAGGAAGTGAGGCCTGCTTCATCCGGGGCCGCTGCAATCACAAGGGAACCTGATATCCGGTCCTCATTGCGGTCTATGTCACGGAACACAAGTGAGGCTGAAAGCACTGATTCGAAGTTTTTTGAGTCCGTGAGGAGGGAGAAGTAGTCTTCCTGGCTGCATGAAAATAAAAAAATTGCTGTAATGCAAATAATATAAAAAAATATATTTTTTTTCATTGGAACACCTCCACCTCCGTGACGAATAAAGGTGTTGTCATACAACACAAAGACAATAATCAAGTTAATAGAGGAAAAGGTACAAGTCAAAATAAAGTGAGAAATATTTGACCACTATTGTGTGTGAATTTTATAATGGTCAAATTGTTATGTGAAAGGTGTACGCTGAAAGGTGAAAGGGTTTTATTTATAGTAAAGCACCCACAACTCATTGTTTCCCAAAGGATATGTGGCACTGAAGTACAGCCTGCCGTTATAAACCGTGAGCTCTGAAGGCGAAAATGAACCGATCCCCGGAACAATGTCACATACCATTTTTGTGCCGGCAGAAGTGCCGTCCGTTACCCAGAGTTCCTCGCCATGGGTGCCGTCATATGCCCTGAAGAAAAGGCGGTTGAGGTAGACACGGAGGGAGGCAGGGTATGATCCGGCGCTTCCCGGATTGATGTCCGCGAAGAGCGTCGTACTTGCTGTGGTACCGTAACTTGCCCAGAGCTCGCTCCCCTCTGTCCCGTTATCAGCCCGAAAATACATCCTTCCATTATAGGTGGTAATGTCCCCTGGTGATGATGAGATTGAAGCTGTTGTATTGATGTTCTCAATCATCTGGAATGTGGTGCCGTCAAATGACCAGAACTCAGTGCCGTTTGCAGCGCTGTCAGCTGCTGAGAAATACAATGATCCGTTGTATACAGCCAGTTCTTCCGGGGACGAATCTCCTCCGGAATTAATTTCCGGAAGAACCATTGTGGTATTTGCTGCAGTGCCGTCCGTTTCCCACAGCTCCACCCCGTTTATGCCGTCACTGGCAGCAAAATACAGCTTGCTGTTATACTCCTTGAAGTGTATGGGATTTATTCCCTTTGTAGGATTTGCTGTGGTGAGTTCTGTTTTCGTGAACCCGTCAAAACTCCACAGCTGGGTCCCGTCAGTGCCGTCGATCGCAGAAAAAAAAAGCTTTCCGTTAAACACCGTAAAATGATCCGGTTCGGCGCTTCCCGTGGCGTTTATTTCTAATGAGGTTAATGTTGTTCCGTCCGAGTACCATACTTCCCGGTTTATAGCATTGGTTCCTGTTGCGCTGAAATACAGCATTCCATCGTAAACAGTAAAATTTGAAGGTGCTGAAGGAGAAGGATCCGGGTCTGTGTTGACATTATGCGCCATGACGGTTCCGCCCGCAGTGCCGTCTGTTTTCCAGACTTCAAGGCCGGTTCCGCCATCAGCGGCAAAATACAGTTCGTTGTTATAGATAGTAAAGCCAGAGGGATTGGAACTGCCGGTTGTGTTGATTTCTGCAACTCTTCGGATTACCAGGTCCGCAAAGTCAATTGCCTTCGGGGTAGTCACCTCGCCTTCCTCGCCTTCAGTGTATACGAGCAGATGTGTTGCACCCGAAGGAACCGCGGTGTCCGCCGCGAGCGTCAGGGTGTGGTCAGTGCCATTGGCGGTAAAAGAGGCAATGGCGCTCACTCCTGAAAGGCGTGTGGATTCTCCGGAACCCCAGTATACCCTGTACGTGGTTATCTTTCGTTCTTCCGCGGCCCTTTTTATAATAAGATCGCCCAGCAGCTGGTCCTCGTCGGGGTCGAGGTCGGTAAATTGCAGGGCTTGCGGAATTGAATCCTGCGCGGTGACTGTTGAGGTGAGGGCGTCGTACAAATCTCCCCCGCCTCCGCTGCAGCGAAGCAAAAAGGGAAGAATACTTATCGACGCGATAAGAAATATTGTATATGCTGCTTTCATTGAAGAAAACCGAAATTATAGATTCTTACACATTAATACTGCACACCGGGAAAAAGGTGTAATAATAATTGAAAAACACAATACGATTGCGGACAAAGATATTACCGATTGTAGCGTACGGGGTAAAACTGTCAAACGTTTCACATGATGAGGTTATAGCCTGAATCCCGCGTGAAGTGAATATTTTATTCCTTTGACCGGTTCTGTGGAGAACTTCATTTCGTAATAGTCCGCCCCTGCTTCAAAATAAAAATTTCGGTAGAAATTATATTCAACGGAAATACCGGCACGGTAGTAAAGGTCTACGGACGTTTTACTGTTTTCTGTCGCAGTAAGCTTTGCGTTGTAGGTAAGTGAGGAATGCGCAGCCCCAAAACCGGCCCTGACAAAAAAATTCAGTGGATATTCGAAGCGTGTCCCGTAGCACACTCCGGCAGAGGCGATAGCGGTCTTCAGGGAATGGTCCGATGATGCCGGGGCATCTTTGCCGCCAAAGATGGAATAGGAAAGCTCCATCTCACCCCCGATGTGACGCCATATATCGCCGGTTCCAAAAAACCCGGTCCTCAGCTCCGCCCCGGTAAAGGAGTTCTTCAGCAGCGTATTCCATTCCGGCATAAGTGTGACGTATGGCAGCCCCAGAGACCCCCTGAAGCGGTAGTTGTAATATTTTTTTGCTTCATCGGGGCCCTTTTTCGCGATAATGAAGTTTTCCCATCCCGATTCGGATCCGATTTTTTCAAAAATATTTATAGTCCGCACCTTCATGCGGTAATTACCGGGGGGAAGGCGGAAGGTGATCCGGTTACCGCCAACAGTTTCTTTCAGGACAGTAGTCCCTTTTTTGTCGGCGATTTCCACCTCATAGCGTATCGCGCCGTCAACTGCTGCCCAGTCGATGGTTACTGCGCCGCTTTCAGCACGGCTTCCGGAAGGGTGCAGGAGCGCAATGGTGCAGACAATCCAGAGGGCCGCAGAGATGTATCGGGTTCCCGTCATATATGTACTATACCGGTGTTTCAAAATAGAGAGCAATCACATCTGTATTTTTTATATCGGCTGTAATGACGGCGGCGTCAAGAGATTTTACCGGCATATCTGCAGCGGAATCACAGGGTATCCTGAAACACGCGGGTTTGTTTTGGGGGGGCGATATCACGGCAAAGGCCCCGCAGTCCCGGGTAGCATCCGTGTCGGCGGGAACACCGTGAAATAGTGTATTTCACAGACTTTCGTACCGATAATAGTAGTGAGGACAGCGAAGTGTCGTACCGCCGAAAGTATCTGGACCGCAGTCCCGGAATTATTTCATGTGAGGAAACTGATTATGACAGAACACCGGAGTCCCCGACACACATCCCCGGAGGAGGCCCTTGAGGCGCTGCAGCAGCGTGAGCGAAGGATTGCCCTCCTCGCGGGAGGAGCGGTGCTGGGAACGGTTGTCCTGATGATAGTGGTTGCTTCATTCACCAGTTCCTATCGTGCGGTGGTATCGTTCCGTGACGGGAGCTTTATCCGGACACGGGCGCTCGTCATCGCGGGGAATACCATGCTCTGTCTTCGGGGCCAAAAGTCATATACCGCGAAGGAGGACGCGAGAAAGGGACAGGAGTCGATATCAACCCCTGCGATGCTGAATATGGAGTCCATTGCCGATATTGAAATACTGTCCCCCGCAGGAATTGAGGAAAAAAAGGAAGTGGCGGCAGTAAACCCCCGGTATTTAGGGAAGTACAAAATACTTGCGTCCGGCCATACGGGATACCTTTATCTCCGGGCCAAAAACGGGCAGGTGTATGGCGTTGTGCGGTTTCCCCAATGGGCCAACGGCGTCAATGAAGGGCTCCGGGGCGTACGTATCGCGGGAAATGCCCTTTACTTTTCCAGGGCCGTAACTTCAGAACATGAACGGAAGCGGATTGGCATCAATTATTATTTCACACAGCGCTATAACGGCCGCTATACCCAAAACGGCAGACGGATTGAGGGGTATTACCTGCGTGACGGAGTGAAAAGCTCATGGAGTGCCGAGCGCATGTAGCTGTCCGTAGGAAGGAGTTTTCACTGAAAGAATAAAAATTGCCGCACTGAAAAAGTATTTAGATTTTTTGTGTTGACATAATTTTACTCAATTATTAAAGGTCACTACATCATACAGTATCAAACGCCCAGGTGGTGGAATCTGGTAGACACGCATGGTTGAGGGCCATGTGGGAATTTCCTGTGTGGGTTCAAGTCCCGCCCTGGGCACACTGAAAAAGAGAGAGGATTTCCTCTCTCTTTTTTTGTTTGTGCGGGTTTTATACGGAGTCGCTGAAAATTGTTATTGACTAACCAGCAAAAAACGGGTTTATTTGGTTAAATTTTACCTTTGAATAATGGTGAAGTTATTGTGGAGACTTCTTTATGGATACATAAGGAAGTCTCCATTATTCTCACATTTACGGAACGTAATCCCTGCCGTAAAAAACCAGCGATGTATGTCTCCATTCCTGTTGTCAGATAATTGCCGTGATGTGTGAAAAACCAGCGGAATAATGCACTGCGCCGCGAATAGCGATACGAAGTATACCCCGCCAAAAAATCATAATTTACATATTATTAACAACAATTTTATGAAAAATTGTTGCAATGCCGATAATAATTAATAAGAATTAGCAGTATACAATGGGGAAGAATGGGACTTCTCTGTTATATTACAAAAAAAAATATAGAAGCAGTTGATTGATTGGTATGAACTTATGGAGGTAGTAACATGGATTACAACATGAAAAGCGATTATGAATTAATCGCGAAACATTGTCCGCAATGTGAATCGCTGATAATGGCGCAGGTTGTGAAGACCCTGAATGGTAATTTCTACAAGTACAGGGATATGCGCTGTTCCTCCTGTGAATGGAAAAGCCCTTCGGCCAAGTAGTACGCGCTGAATTGAATTCTGTTTACGGGGAGGTGGACCGGTCCAGGGAGTGTGTCCCGTCAGAGGGACAGATTGAATATTCTCGCGGCATTTTCAGTTGTCTGCCGGGCCACCTCTTCTTCCGGCCGGCACAGTATTTCCGCCGCGGCCTTCAGGTTGTAAAGGATGTTCGCGGGTACATGAAGTGAGCCCTTCGCCTCAACGGGCGGAATGTCGGGGCTGTCGGTTTCAAGGAGAAAGTGATCGGGATAGATCACTCCCATCATCTTTTCCCTTTTCCTGCTGTTGCGGTAGGTCAGTATCCCCCCCAGTGAAAAGCTCAAACCATATTTCATTAATACTTCTGCAATTTCAGCACTGCCTGAAAAAGAATGCACCGTACCGCCCCGTTCCGGGAGGCCTGTCCGCTTTATTGCAACAAGAAGTTCATTGAATGCGCCCCGGCAGTGAATGATGACGGGAATATCTATTTCCTTCGCGATTGCAAGCTGCTGTTCGAAGACCCTGCGCTGGAGATTGAAATCAGGCCGGTCAATGTTGCTGTCCAGGCCTATTTCCCCAATAGCAACGGCACCCCTTCGTCGGGCCATATCTTTCAGGGAGTCAAGGGCCGGAATGTCCTGTTCGCGGATGTACCAGGGGTGAATGCCGAGGCTGCAGTGGACAATGTCATATTTTTCAGAAAGGGAGAGCGACTGTTCCCATTGCCCCGGTTCAATGGATGAAGTGATAAGGGCGCGTATGCCGGCCTTCTTCGCGCCAGCGATGATGCCGTCAAGCTGCCCGCGGTACAGGCTGCTTTCAAGGTGGCAGTGTGTGTCCACGAGCTGCATGATCATTCGCCGATTATTTTCACCAGCACGCGCTTGCGTCTCCTGCCGTCGAACTCGGCATAGTATATCTGCTCCCAGGGGCCGAAGTCCAGCCTGCCTTTTGTAATGGCTACCACCACCTCCCGTCCCATGATGGTCCGCTTAATGTGGGCGTCTCCATTGTCCTCGCCGGTTCTGTTGTGGCGGTATCTGCTCAGGGGTTCGTGGGGGGCAAGGCCTTCAAGGAAATCATCGAAGTCCTGGATGAGGCCGCTCTCGGCGTCGTTGATGTAGACCGATGCGGTGATGTGCATCGCATTGACGAGGCACAGCCCCTCCTGGACACCGCTCTTTTCTACAAGGTCCTCAACGGTTCGGGTTATGTTGATATACTCCCGCCGCTTTGATGTTTCGAAGTAAAGGTGTTCGGTCAGTGATTTCATCGGTCATCCTCCGGTGTGGTGACGGTTTTATGACGGCGGTGCGCTGCCTGTCAGTACGGACTCTAATAATTCTGATGCTTCAGGGAGCATGTCCCGGAGCGCGTCATATTCATCCGCGGGAAAATTTGACAGCAGGTAGTCCGCGACGCCGGTATCAGATGAGGGAGGCCTGCCGACGCCCAGGCGAATCCGGAAAAAATCCGCTGTTCCGGCATGCTGTAGTATCGACCGTATGCCGTTGTTCCCCTTATGGCCGCCGCCGAACTTCAGGCGTACTTCGCCGAAGGGAAGTTCCAGTTCATCGTGGAGCACAATCAGGTTAGCCGGAGGTTCCCGGTAAAAATTCAGTGCTCCCTGTACGGCTTCGCCGCTGTTGTTCATGAAGGTCATGGGGAACAGGAAGAGCACGTCCTCTCCGCATATTTTCCCTGCGCCCGTCACTGCGTTGAACTTGTTACCTTTTATTGCGATGCTGTGCTGTTCTGCGATCATTTCACCGATTATGAATCCCGCGTTGTGGCGGTTCCTGGCGTATTTTTTCCCGGGGTTTCCAAGGCATGCGACTATCTTCATTACTCTATCCGTTGTTCAAAGCATATTGTATTATGGGTGGTGCCTGACATTCCCTGTGACCCCTGGAGCCGGGTTACGGGACGCAGATATCAGTGCGCTGCATTGACTTCAGTTTTCTGATTTCTTTATATCTTCGAGACAATCCTCAAGGGTGTCGCGCACATTCAGGTGATAATACAGCTCCGTAAGTTTAAAGAGCTTTGCCATATCTTCGCTGAGACCGAACAGCAGCATCTTCCTGCCTTTTTCCTTCGCGATGACATTTTTTTTGAGGAGCAGTCCCAGCCCGGAACTTGTTATGAATATGAGCTTCGAGAAATCCACGAGGATAAACCTGTGGCCTTCCATAATCCTGGTAATGGTTTCGCTCAGATCCTTCTGGTGCTCATTTGAAAGAGAGCCCTCGACCATTATGAGCGCATAGCGCTCAAGCTCTTCCACGGTGATTTTCATGGTATTCCGGCCTTTCTGTGTAATTTTTGTGTGAGTACATCCCCTCGCAGTGTAGAGCGCGTATCTTAATAATAAGAAAATTTTTGCGCTGAATGTCAAGCACTTCCTTGCAACACAGCGCCCTTTTCATTGCAGAGAATATGACTGACCAAATTGATGCCCGATATCTCAGAGGGAAGTATGTAATGACGGCAGGAGGAGCCGCAGAAAAAATAAACCGCTCGGGGCCGCGGCGGCTGCCGTGGGGTTAAAATATGTTGACAATTAGGGTACAAAAAATAGCTTTGTGTCTTGTTGGCGAGGTATTTATATATGAAATCTGCAAGAATAGTATCACCAAGAAAAATTGAAATTATTGACGAGCCGGTCCCTGCTCTTGAAGAAGGCAGGGTGCTCATTCGCCTTAAAAAGACCGCGCTCTGCGGATCAGACATTCCCTATTACAGCTACACCTTCGCTCCCTCATCGTATCCGCTGCCTCCGGGGTATCCGGGACATGAGTGCATGGGTATTGTTGAGGAATCGAAGAGCAGCGTCTTCACGCCGGGAGAGCTTGTGATGTATTATCCTCCGGGCCTTGATGCGTACAAGGAGTATCACTGCGCGGACCCCGCGAGGCTGCAGAAGCTCCCAAAGGGGATGGATCTCAATATTCTGGTCATGACGCAGCTCCTGGGATGCGTCGCGCACGGGGCGTTCCGGGTCGATAAGCCCTATAACAAACATGTGGTGGTAATGGGACAGGGTCCCGTGGGGCTTCTTTTTACGGCGCTGATGAAAAATTTAGGCGCTAAAAATATTATTGCCGTTGATCCCCTTCCATGGCGCGGTGTAACTGCGCTGCAGATGGGTGCTGATCATGCAGTCAATCCCCTCGAGTCCGATGTGGTGGGGGAAGTTAAGAACCTTACCGGCGGACACATGGCCGATATCGTCATTGACGCATACGGGCAGGAGGTCGCTGTTATCAACCAGTGCTTTGACCTTGCCTGCCATAACGGCCAGGTCGCCTTTTTCGGGATATGCCTTGAGGAGTCCCCGGCCCTGAACTTCAATGTTTTTTTCCGCAAGGAACTCCGGATGGTCGCCTCCGTGGGGCCTGATCTCACCATGGATTATCCCTATGGCCTTGATATGATTCTGCGCGGCGCCGTTGATGTATCGCCCCTGATAACCCATACGATGCCCTTCGACGATATCGCGAAAGCCTTTGAAATCGCGACAAACCGCGAAGAGAAGGTGATCAAGATTATTCTTGATATGTAATTGTTTCGAAAATATTTTTTGTAAAGGAAGTGACTTATGCCCCGCGCAAGAATTTATGGATATCTCGCCGTGCTTGTTTCACTGGCACTGGGTGCAGTGTTTTTTTATTATGCCGGTATTGAGCAGGTGCTCCCGGGAGCAGCGGTACCGGTATTGAGCAGCAACGCATATTACGCAATAGCGGTCCCCATCGGGATTGTGGTCCTCGGCGTACTGGGGGCCGGTTTCTGGATTGGATGGACAATTTTAACAATAAAGGTGGCACCTCCTATGCCTGAAATAGTGGAAAAAAATGATTACGCAAAAATCAAGGCGTTCTTTCTCTGCCTCGTGACCCTCGGCGTTGCGGGACTGTTTGTATACGGGCTTGTTCTGAAAAGCTACTGGGCCATTGCGGTCCCCGCGGCGGCAGTGACCCTTGTTCTCCTGGGAATGGTGTTCTGGGTGGGCATCGCGATTATTACCACACGCTCCACACTTCCCCGGGTAAAGGGTAATTAATAGCCCCTCATGAGAGTCCTTTTTTTATGTTACCGCGGCAACCCGTTTTGCGGGGGGCAGGGGATTTATCTCTACAACCTCACAAAGGAGCTCGCGAAACAGGGTGTGGAAATTGACGTCCTTGTGGGGCCGCCCTATCC
>JAKQCH010000479.1 GCA_029573825.1 Spirochaetota bacterium
AAAACTCAGGGAGGGGCAGTTCGACGCGATAATCCTTGCCTATGCGGGACTGAAGCGCATCAACATCGACATTTCCGATCTGGTGGCCCATGTCCTTCCATACAGTTTTTTCCTCCCCTCCCCGGCCCAGGGCGCTCTTGCGCTGCAGATCAGAAAAGATGACACATCGCTTTACGAAATGCTGCAGCCTCTCACCGATTCCGCTACCGCCATCGCGATCGAGTCGGAACGGTCTTTTCTACGGCACTTCGGCGGCGGCTGCCATATTCCGTTAGGCGCCCTTGCTTATATTGAAAACAACATTATTCATCTCACCGGCATGGTAGCGGCACAGGACGGGAGCCGCATTATACGGAAAAGCATTGAGGGAGACGACCCCCGGCTTGTGGGAGAAACACTTGCCTCCATGCTGAAAAAAGAAGGGGCGGAGGAACTGCTATGAAAAAAGGGATGGTGTATCTTATTGGCGCCGGTCCCGGCGACACCGATCTCATTACCGTGCGGGCGCTCCGCGCCCTTGCATCAGCGGATTGTATCGTGTATGATTTCCTCTCCAATGCTGAAATAATACAGAAATTCGATTGCGAGAAAATCTATGTGGGGAAAACAGGGAGCGACCATACCCTTCCCCAGGATAAAATAAATGAACTGATCATCCGGAAAGCTCATGAAGGGAAAACCGTAGCCCGCCTCAAGGGCGGAGATCCCTTTATCTTCGGCCGCGGCGGCGAGGAGGCGCAGGACCTCGTAAATGAGGGAATACCCTTCCGGATCATTCCCGGCATTTCCTCATTCTATGCCGCGCCGGCGTATGCCGGCATTCCCGTGACGCACCGCGACCACGCGGATTCCTTTGAAGTGATTACCGGGCACCGCAGAAATGATTCCGGTGACGACCTGGAAATAACGCTGCCGGAATACAACCCTCACAGAACGTTTGTGTTTCTCATGGGAATGAAAAACCTTTCCCGGATTGCGGAAAATATGATACATGAAAAAGGGTTCCCCGCAGAAACACCCGCTGCCGTCATATCATGGGGCACCACACCACGGCAGAAAACCGCCCTGGGCACACTCATGGATATCGCGGGAAAAGCTGAATCGGAAGGTGTCGGGGCGCCTGCCATTATCATTATCGGTGGCGTGGTGACCCTGCGGGAGGATATCCGCTGGTTTGACACGCTTCCTCTTTTCGGGAAAAAAATTGTGGTTACCCGCACCAGGGAACAGGCGTCGCAGCTTTCACAGAAACTCTATGATCTCGGGGCGCAGGTAATAGAATTTCCGACCATCCATATCAGCCCGAAAAAGGACATGACGGTACTTATAAAGGAGCTGGAGAACATCCGCCGATATGACTGGATTATATTCACCTCCCAGAATGCCGTGGAAATATTTTTCGCTCAGCTGAAAGCTTCCGGAATGGACACACGGTCACTCTCCAACGGGAAGATTGCAGCAATTGGCCCCGCAACAGCACAGGAGCTTGAACGCCACGGCATTGCCCCTGACCTGGTACCGGAGGAATATGTCGCCGAAGCCCTGATTTCCTGCCTCGGCAAATCCGGTATCTCGGGGAAAAGGGTACTGCTCCCCTGCGCAAGCGAAGCACGCTATACCCTCGCAGAGGGCCTTGAAAAGCTCGGTGCTGCGGTCTCGCGTATCCATATTTACGACACGGTCCTGCCGGATAAAATCGACACCTCGGTGATTGAAGAACTGCGCACCGCGGACATCGTCACCTTCACAAGCTCATCGACGGCGAGGAATTTCTTCAGCATTGTCGGCTCAATCAAGGGAGCATGCGCCTGTATCGGCCCCGTCACCGCGGAAGCGGTCCGTGACGCGGGATTCGAACCGGCAGTCAGCGCTGTTGAGTACACCATTCAGGGACTTGTTGACGCAATCGTGGAACACTTCGGCAGTCAGTTATCAGAACCGTAAACATACCGCCATTTTTTTTCCGCTTCACTGAAACGGTCTTCCAGGATGCTCGCCCGTATATCGTCCATAAAGGTCTTCATGAAGAAGAGGTTGTGGTAGGTATTGTATATCAGTGAAGCTATCTCCCCCACGCGGAACAGGTGACGGAGATACGCCTTCGAATAATTTCTGCACACATAACAGCCGCACTGTTCATCAAGAGGGCTGTAGTCATTTTCATACTGCGCCGCCTTGATATTGACGCGCCCCGTTGAGGTGTAAAGGGTGCCGTTGCGGGCAATGCGCGTCGGCATCACGCAGTCAAACATATCCACCCCGCGGGAAATGGCGAAGAGTATCTCAAGGGG
This sequence comes from Spirochaetota bacterium, assembly GCA_029573825.1. Classification (GTDB taxonomy): domain Bacteria; phylum Spirochaetota; class UBA4802; order UBA4802; family JAGODF01; genus JAKQCH01. The sequence continues at coordinate 2,292 of JAKQCH010000479.1, forward strand.
ACTCCCCACTCCCATCATGTAACGCGGTTTGTCAGGGGGGAGATATGGAACAATATATTCCGTTATTTCCCGGTACAGCTCTTTCGGCTCTCCCACTGAAAGCCCCCCGATCGCGTACCCCGGATAATCCAGCTCCACAAGACGTTCGACACAGCTTTTGCGCAGTTTCGGATACACGCCACCCTGGACAATAGCGAACAGGGCCTGTGCATCGGGATCAACTGTCCTGGCCCAGTATTCCCGGGATATTTCCGCCCATGCAACTGTCCGCTCCACAGCGGCCGCGACGTGTTTCTCTGTGGCGGGGTAATCGGTACACTGGTCAAGGACCATCATGATATCCGAGCCGATGACCTTCTGAATGTCCACAACGCGCTCAGGGGTGAAGAAATGCCGGGACCCGTCGAGATGGGACTTGAACTCGACGCCGTTGTCATGAATGCGGCACAGGTCGGAAAGAGAGAACACCTGAAAGCCCCCTGAATCCGTGAGCACCGGCCCGTGATAATTCATAAAACGGTGCAGCCCTCCGGCTTTTTCCATGTTCTCGACACCGGGACGTATATACAGGTGATAGGTGTTCGATAAAATTATATCAAACCCGATCTCTTCGATGTCACGGAAGGTCAACGCCCTTATGGCAGCCCGTGTCGCGACGGGCATAAACACCGGGGTCCGCACGATGCCGTGAGCGGTTGCCAGTTCCCCCGCACGGGCAGCGGTGTCTTTGTCAGTGTGGAGCAGCGTGAATTTCATTATATCCCCAGAATGATTTTCGCAGTGGTAAAGTAGATAGCGATACCGCCGATATCCACAAGGGTTGCGATCGCAGGACTGGACACCACTGCGGGGTCGATCCTGAACCTGGTTGCAACAAGGGGAACCAGAGCGCCGAGAATGGTGGCCCAGATCACCTGAACGGACAGCGCCGCCGCAAGCATGTACGCGACCCGTGCGACGGTAAGCCCGGCGGGAATGTCACCTCCGCCGGAAGTAAAGACAAAGACCCGCAGAAACACCATAAGCCCCACGCTGGCGCTTATCATGAGGCTCACCACAAGCTCTTTTTTTACCACTCTGAACATGTCCCGGAATGTCAGTTCATTGAGCGCAAGGGCCCGAATGACCATAGTTGCAGACTGGGACCCGGTATTCCCCCCGGTTGAGTTGAGGAGCGGCATATAATAGGCAAGAATAATAAAGTTCTGCAGGGTTTCGGTAAAACCCTGAATTATAAATCCGGAAACGAACTGCATCATCGCAAGAATGATGACCCAGCTGACCCGCTTTTTAAAGTGAGTGTATGAAGACACATTGAGATATGATTCCTGCTCCGGGCCTCCGCTGATGGCCATGAGTTTTTCCATGTCCTCGGTCTGTTCCTCGCGGATAATGTCAATGGCATCGTCATAGGTAATGATTCCCGCGATTTTTCCCTCCTCGTCAACAACGGGGAGGGCGATAAGGTCATAGTCCTCAATCATGTTCGCCGCGTTTTCCTGATCATCGTCTACATGGGCGAAGATAACGTCCCGCTTCATAATATTCCCGACTTTCTGTTTAGGCCTCGACAGGATCAGCTTCCGAAGAGACACAAATCCCACAAGCATCCCGGCGCCATCGGTGACATAAATATAATAAATGGTTTCCTTCCCCGGAGCGTCCTTACGGATTTTCTTTATCGCCACTTCAACGCTGTCATCCTCAAGCAGTGTCGCGAAATCGGTGGTCATCATGGCGCCGCAGGTTTCTTTGCGGTACGAGGTGAGGTTAATGATGTCAGCCCGGTCCTTGGGAGGCAGCAGCAGGAGAAGCCTGTTAACGATATCCCTGTCAAGGTGCTGAAACAGGTCCGCCCGGTCATCGTGGGACATCTGCTGAAGGAGTTTCCTGATATTGTTGCGGAAGGCGCCGGACATCATCCGCACCTGCACATCGATATCGATATACACGAAAATTTCCGCACCGATATATTCATCGACGAGATTGAGGATTTTCCATATTTCGTCAGGCTCAAGGAAACCAAGATATTCGGCAATCTCCTTGGGGTGCTGATCATCGAGGAAAGACTTTATAATTTTAAACTTTTTTCTTTTAATCAGGTCCCGGAATTCTGGTACGAGAATAGGATTTTTCATTTCCTGCCTCCAACTGCATGGTGCCACCGGCAGGAAACAATCGCACTTTATCTGTCAGAAAATAAGCGGATTAATAGCGGTGTGGTGTCCCTGCCCTTTCAGTATTACTGTGCTGCAACGTATCCGGCAATTGCCGTCTTCCATTATGACCCCCCGGAAGAAAAGACAGAATGAATAGTATGCATATTCATGCTCCTCTTTGATGCGGAGATTTCTTCTCTTTATAAACACTATATCCAATTCTGTAAACAATATTTTTCAGGGGAACTTTTTTTTTGGGGGGCGATATCACCACGCACCCCATCCATGTCAGATTTAGAAAGAAAAACTTGCAAAAATAACCGGACCCCGTATACATGTCATGATGCCCGCTGGTAAATCCGGCACAGCAGAACAATTGATTTCCGCAATTAACTCATGAGAAAAAAGAAAACACAAACCATGAAACTGATAAAAAGACTCGCCGCCGCCTTCTGTGTCATTATATGCATAGCCTCGGTTTTATTCTATCTCAATTCACCGCCTTCACTGATGCAGAGTGAAATTTTCTATGTCGAAAACGGTGAAGCGCTTATCAGCGT
>JAKQCH010000487.1 GCA_029573825.1 Spirochaetota bacterium
CCAAACATTTTAATCATTGCATCCGATGCGCTTCGTCCTGACCATTTAAGCGGACACGGGTACTTCCGGGACACGAGCCCTTCTATCGACCGCCTGATCCGTAATGGAGTATCATTCCGGAACGCATTTATTGAGGTCCCCCGGACGTTCCCCTCATGGGTATCGATCCTAACGGGGCAGTATTCCGCGACCCATGGTATCCGGCACATGTTTCCCACGTCACGGGATTTGAACAGGAATTTTCCCTCAATCGCCGGGACACTCAAAGAGAAGGGGTATTATACATCCGTGGTGACTGACTATGCCGGTGATATTTTTTCCCGGGTCGATCTCGGTTTCGAAAAGGTGGACACGCCGTACTTCAACTTCGATTACGTGCTGCAGTCCGCAATTTTGGAGAACCACACTTTCCTCCTGCCGTTTTTGTCGAACCGCTTCGGCCTGATGCTTTTTCCCGTGATGAAGGACTCTGCATATTTCTGCCCGCCGTCGCTGCTGAAAGACAGGATACTTCGTGAGATCAGAAACTCCGGTGAGCGTCCTTTTTTTATTTCGACGTTTTTCTCGTCGACCCATTTTCCCTACGCGCCGCCGTATCCCTATTACAGCCGTTACCGGGCGCCGGGCTATTCTGGTCCCTATAAGTTTTACAAGCAGCGTATCATTTCCCTTGACAATGACGCCGGGGGTACCCGGATTTCGGCAGAGGATATCGCACAGATACGTGCGCTGTATGACGCCGGCATCAGGGCCATGGATGATGCCGTCGGTGAAGTCATCGCGTTTCTCAGGCGGAACAACCTTTATGACCACACGATCATTGTGGTGCTTTCCGATCACGGCGAAAACCTCTATGAAGATGATCTCGGCATGGGGCATGGCGAGCACTTCAGGGGGCATTACGCGGTGAAAATTCCACTGGTATTTCATTGCCCGAAAATTATCAAAAAGCACCGGGAAATTCATGACGTCGTGCGGGTGGTCGATATCGCCCCGACCATTCTATCCCTTGCGGGCATCGGGCCATCACATGCCATGGAAGGCGTTTCATTGACGCCCCTCCTGCAGGGAAAGCAGGCGCCGCCCCAGAGGGCTTTCGGTGAGACCGGGATATGGTTCGACAACATTTTGCGGGAGGACCTCTTTTTCCAATACAAACGGATACTGTATCCCGACATTACCTTTCTTTCGGAGATAGATTTTCACTTCGGCAACCAGCTCGTACTGAGTGATGATTTTCGCGATGTCGTGAATCTCTCCAAGCACCGCTATGCCTTTGACGGACGGTATAAGCTGATTTACATGCCCCTGGATGACAGGATCGAATACGAGCTCTATGATGTGCACCGTGACCCTCATGAAAGAGATAATATTGCCTCCCGTGACCCTGTAAATCTTGCACGGATGAAAAAAATGCTATTCCAATGGGTCCGGCGGAACGGTGATGTCATAGTGAAAGACGAATACATTTTCCCGATACTGCGGTATTGAGGAATTGCGTGTATACGCGTCGGATACATCTATTGACGTAATAAAAAATCTGAACAGGAATACCGTACATAATGAATACCCACACTATTAAGAAATTCTACACACTCCACAAAGCTCTGCTGCGGCGATGTGCTGCTGTCGCGTTTTC
>JAKQCH010000511.1 GCA_029573825.1 Spirochaetota bacterium
ACAGAGAATTTGTCAGTAATACCGACACGATAGCGCGCCATCAGGCCAAGGGGGACAATATAGGCGTTATTCACTGCGTAGCTCTCATATTCCTCCCGCTGCCGCCGTTCTTTGAGGCTCCAGTAGCCCGCCGTGAACTCAAGTTCAATATTGAAGAGAATTTTATTGAGAAAGGAAAATCCCACGTCGCACAACCCCACAGAGGCGTTAAAGCCGTATCCGCTTACGAAGATATCACCGAATATCCGTACAGGATAGAGATACGTCCCCTGCGCTGAAACAAACCACTTCAGTTTTCCACCGCCCGTGTCACCCCCCGCTGTTTCAGCGCCGCTGTCAATTCGGGGCAGGTCCCCCACGGGATGGACCTGCCGTTCTCCCTGCTCCTTTTCCCGCAGGAACGATACCACGCTTCCCGAAACCACCTTTTCATCTTCAACGATGATCGTCCCTTCCCGAATACCGCGGATATAGGCATGCATTTCTTCGATCATCGGCTCCTCGCCGCGATACGTACCTTCGAGCTTCAGCGAGGTGTTCCCCACAATGATGCGGTACTGATAATCACTTCGGTCATTTTTCCCGATGAAGGTAAATCCCGATGGAAGATACGGCTTCAGCTCGGTTCCATTATGCCTGACCGATGCAGGGACCATCACCGCCTGTATCCCCTCGCCGTACATATAAAAAGAGAGCTCATTTATTCTGATATTGCTCCAGGATAAAAAAGTATCCCGGTGCCGCAGTATCTTCTTCATCGTCTCCCTGTCCGGCTCACCCGGTGCGTTCACATAGAATGTCCGGCCGCCGCTGTCCTTCAGCTCGTATTTCATCGATCCTTCGAGCCCTGACGGTGATATCGATACAGGAGTAAGCCCGTAATCGCCCCAGTTCGCGTAGAGCGGTAGAATCAACAATGTGAATAGTATTGTGATCATTTTTCTATTCATAATTACTCCATAAAATAATATCACAAACAAAACACACCAGAAAAGCCTGAAAATCCTATTTGCATATGGCGCGGAACTGCATGCATGTAAGCGGTTGCATCATTTTGTTTTTATCCGGCAATATAATTATGCCGGGCACCATCCGCTCCTCAAAACGGCGACCAGCAGGGATGATAATCCATCCCGGAGGAGTCCGTAAGCCTGGTCAGGTTACTGCCGTCACTGTCCATTATATATATTTCCATGTCGCCTCCATCCCTGGTACTGTAAAACACAATGCGGTTGCCGTCGGGCGACCAGCTGGGTTGGCGGTCGATAGCGGCGTTGTTGGTGAGATTTACCGGTGTGCCGGTCCCACCGGTGTTCATCACGCAGATATCATTACTCCGCGCAAAAACGATGCGGGTCCCGTCGGGCGACCATGAGGGATCTTCGTTTATTATCCCCGTGGTGAAGGTGAGCTGAACGGGATTGCTGCCGTCGGCGTTCATGATCCAGATCTCGGCATCCCCGTCACGGTCGGATTTAAAGGCGATGCGGGACCCATCAGGTGAAAAGGCGGGATCCATGTCTTCAGCAGTGTTGTTGGTCAGCCTGGTCTGACCGGTGCCGTCGGTATTCATGGTATAGATCTCGTTATTGCCATCACGATCGCTTCGGAATACGATGCGGGAACCGTCGGGGGACCATGAGGGGCTGTAATCGCTTGCCGTGTTTACTGTCAGCCGCGTCTGTTCGGTCCCGTCAATATTCATCGTGTAGATTTCATCGTTGCCGTCCCTGGCACTTATGAATGCGATATGATAGCCGTCGGGCGACCATGTGGGATCAATATTGTATGAGTAATAGGTAAGCCTGGTAAGGCCAGAGCCATCGGTGTTTATGGTATAAATCTCGGGGTTCCCGGCATTCCGCCTGGTACAAAAAACGATCCGCTGCATCCCGAACGCCCATCGCTCGTTATACGCGCCGTCAAACCCGTCCCAGCAGAAAAGGTGTGAAAACGCCGTCAATACAATCGCCGCGATCAGATGGATGAACTGAATGTGCAGTGCCTTCGGTTTCATGTCAGTATTCCACCCCATTCCGCACTATGAAAATCACCTGATCTCTCCCCACGAAGGACAGATGTCATCGGCCGTGTTGTCGGTCAGCCTCGTCTGTCCGGTCCCGTCTATATTGGTAATGTAGATTTCGTAATTCCCGTCACGATTGCTCCGATACGCAAGGCGCGTACCGTCCGGGGACCATGCGGGATCATGGTCGATGACCGACGAGTTATCCAATATCACTGTTTCGCCGGTGCCGTCTGTATTTATCACGTAGATCTGATAATCCATGCCGAACAATCTTACGAATGCGATTCGCGTACCATCAGGCGACCATGCGGGCGATCTATCAGTTTCGGCAGCAGTAGTGAGCTGGGTAATATTGTTTCCATCCGCATTCATAATATATATATCAGTGAACGCGGCTATCCAGGAAACATACGCGATGCGGGTACCGTCAGGAGAAAAGCTTGGCTCCTCATCTTCTTTAATATATGTGGTGAGCCTGGTCTGGCTGTTGTCATCCAGTTTAATGGAATAAACATTCGTATTGCCGTCACGGTTGGAGTGAAAGGCGATACGGTCTCCTGCAGGTGACCAGCATGGGTGCTGATCATCTGCGCTGTTGTTGGTAAGATTTACCGGTTCGCCGCTGCCGTCTGAGTTTATGACATAAATCTCGTTATTGCCGTTACGGTCGCTTGTAAAGGCTATGCGGGAGCCGTCGGGTGACCAGGAGGGCTGCTGATCGCTTGCGATGTTATAGGTGAGCCTGGTCTCATCGCTACCGTCGGGATTCATGACGTAAATTTCGTAGTTACCGTCCCGGTTGCTTTGAAAAGCAATTTTTTCCGTGCTGCCCCACCGGTCATCGTAAGCGTCGTTAAAACCATCCCAGCACGCGAGAATACCCACACCCGTCAGCGGGAACATCGCGAAAATCAGGATACAGGCAATGAGCGAAAATTGTTTCTTCATACCGGTATTATGTATGACTGAACAGTCTGAGAAGATTAAAGGTGATACAGTACGCCAAGGTCTGTGACAATATACATCCCTCCTTCCGAGCCCACCATGTATCCGTACAAGCAACGGAAGCTCACAATGAAGGACCCCCTTATTTTGTAGTGCACGAACACACCCCCGTTAACGACCGGGTCAATGTCATCAGTTGTCCTGTCCCGGACCTGAAAAGTTGTCCGGTCGCGGTACGTGTATATCATGGTGAGATATGCCAGGCCAGCGGAAACAAAGGGACCGGCGCTGAAATTCATGGGCAGGTCAAAACGGTATCCACAATACCCCTGGACCGGGACAAAAAATCCTCTGTCCGTTTTCTGATTTTCCGAATCCATCGAGTCTTTACCGGTAAGATAATAACACCCTCCCTCGATACCTGCGCCAAGGCCCCTGAAGAACATGCCTTCCTTTCCGTATGACAGGCTGCCGCCAAAACCGGGCCCCATCATTTCACCAAAATGGCTGAGGGGCATGATGGCCCCTGCCCTTGCCGCCAGGATGGGCGATGTTTTGTCCGTCGATACAGGAACAGGACCACCTTTTCCCTGTTCCCCCCTTTCAGCCAGACCGGAGAGATCCCCCACGGGATGGACCTGCCGTTCTCCCTGCTCCTTTTCCCGCAGGAACGACACCACGCTTCCGGACACAACCTTTTCATCTTCAACGATGATTGTCCCTTCCCGGATACCGCGTATATAGGCATGCATTTCTTCGATCATCGGCTCCTCGCCGCGATACGTACCTTCGAGCTTCAGCGAGATGTTCCCCACAATGATGCGGTACTGATAATCACTTCGTTCATTTTTCCCGATAAAGGTAAATCCCGACGGAAGA
>JAKQCH010000518.1 GCA_029573825.1 Spirochaetota bacterium
TCTTCCGGGGCCTTTATATCTTCAGCCATTATTCTTCTCCTCTCTGCATTACGGTACGCATAAAACGGTCCACTTCACGGACCACGATATTTTCAACGGGCAGGTTCCGGAGGGACATCCCCTTCTCGCCGTACCCGGCAATTTCATCATCCACCGGGATCATCACAGTGTAGTCAGCTTTTATTTTCTGCGCCACCTCGTCCGCCATCGCGCTGACCCCGTCACCGCGGACACGGTTTACCACAACCGCCAGGGCCCGGTATTCGATACCCATTTCCAGCGCGAGATCATAGAGGCGGGCAACAGTCCGCAGGCCGTTCATTGAAGGCTCAGCGACAAGGACAAGGAGGTCCACGCTTTTCACAATACGGCGCGAGAGGTTTTCAAGCCCCGCCTCGTTGTCAATCACCACGTAAGGGTAGTTGTCCGATATCTCCCGTATCACCGCCCCGAGGACATTGTTGGCATAGCAGTAGCACCCCGGCCCTTCAGACCGCCCCATTGCAACGAGATCAAAGTCCTCCGCTTCCACGAGACTTTCCGATATCTTCAGTTCCAGAAGTTCCCGTTTCGATACGCCGGTCACTTCATTCGCTGCTGCGATTTTTCTCGCCTCTTCCCGCACCGTGCCCACAGACTTGTGCACGGTGACTCCCATGACGCTGTCAAGGCATGAGTTCGGATCAGCATCCACCGCGAGTACGGGAGCCATCCCGTTCCGTATGAGGCTCGATATCATAAGCCCGGAAATGGTTGTTTTCCCGCACCCCCCTTTTCCTGTGACGGCAATTGTGTATCCCATTATATGCGTCTCTTAATATTTTTCCCTGAGGGCGGCACCGAGGTCCCTGAGGGTGTAGAATACTTTCTCCGCGTCATCAGTCTGCATCGAACCGGTGCCGCAGGAAGGGGTGATAACTGAAGCATTGTGTATCTGATCAACGGAAAGTCCGGTTTTAGAAGCAAGGTTATCGACAAGAAAATCAAAGTGCGATGCCAGGGACGCAACAGTCTGGTTACGAATTTCAACAGAGGTGGGAACGATTCCCCAGGCGAGGATACCGCCCTTCGCGATAAATCCCTTCACCGCATCGGGATAGAGGGCAATGGTTTCCCCGTATCCGAATGCATCGAAATTCACCATATCAACGCCGGCATCGATGAGTATGCTCCAATCGGTATTACCGCAGCAGTGGACACCGGCGATTGCATTGTCCGCGTGAACCGCATCAACCACTTCGCCGATATAGGCCACCACATCCTCGCGTTTCACGGAAATATACGTGGAAGAACCGAACGCTGAGAGGATTGGTTCGTCGATAAAACATATAACTTTTTCCGCATACGGCTGAAACTTCTGGATCTGCCACCGGCACTTCATTGCAAGGGCCTTCACCACCACGTCCCGGAACTCTTCATTATAATATAACGCACGCTTGTTTTCATCAACAACGGTAAGGGCGAAGGAACAGGGGCCCGTTGTCTGGACTTTCACAAAACTTCGTTTTGCGCCTTCAGCCTTCAGGCGCTGCTCCATGGCATAAATACCACTTGAATAATCCCCGGTGATAGCCATTGCGCTGCAGTCGCCATTTCCTTCGTCAGGGTCCATCGCCATGATATACGATTCGTAAAATGCGGCAAACTCCTCGGAATAGTCGCCCGAAGTATCGAAATATATTCTGTTCTTTTCAGTGTCAATCACTGAACAGGGAATGCCCTCTGAATACTGAATTTCCATCTGCTCCAAAAGACCAGTTTTTGGCAGCTGCGGCCAGACAGGTGCATCAGGAATCGTGTCGCAGATAAGGTCTATCGCGCTGTCTGCGCTGTCGTGAGGGAAACTACCTATCGCAGTGGCGAGAAATTTAACCGGCAAGCTCATAACTGTATCTCCATTATTAATTACAATTTTCCATCACCGCGTCCCGGCTTCACAACATGAAAGAACTGTGTCGCAGGGCCGGCAGACAGGCAACAGGGGGTACGGTACCAGATAGTCTGTGAACTTCAGGATTGTGTGTCACTATACACAATATTCAGATATGTAAACACATTTTACCGAATAATATTACGGTCAAGAACTTTTTGCTGCAGTGTTTTTGCGAGTTCCGAGAATATCCGCTTCATTTCCTCTCCCATGCCGTCAGTTACAGACCGCCCGTCCCGGTCGCTTTCCATCAGTCGCTCGGAGAACGGGACCGTTCCGATTATCTCCATCCCGGGGAGGGAATCCCGTATAAAACGTTCATCATCGGCGGTGCGTATCCTGTTGGCGATAACCGCGATGTTCTCAATGCCGATCTGCCGCGCCATTTCCGTGATACGCTTTACCGAATCTACCGAACGCTGCCCCGGCTCCACGACAACGAGAAAGATATCGACACCCCTTGCCGTGGCCCTTCCCAGGTGCTCAATACCCGCTTCCATGTCCATGAG
>JAKQCH010000551.1 GCA_029573825.1 Spirochaetota bacterium
GCTGAAAATCGGAATGATAATCTATGACATCCTTTCATACGACAAAAAAAATACATGGGACCCGGCCAAAAAGGTTCCCTGTCACCGCACCCTCAGCAAAGAGGAAGTAGTATCACTTGAGCCCAATGTGAAGAAGGACGGTCTTACCGGCGCTGTTGTGTATTACGATTGTGCCAGTATATTCCCTGAACGCCTTACACTGGCATTTATTAAGTCAGCAGTTAAATACGGGGCCAATGTTGCTAACTACAGCAAAGTTGAGGAATTCATTCTCGATGGGGACAGAAAAGTTACCGGTGTCCGCGGTAAGGACCTTCTCAGGAAAAAGCCCTTTGAGGTCCGTGGTAACCTCGTGGTGAACTGCGGTGGTCCCTGGGCGGATATCATCCTGGGATACGCGAGTAAAGACATTACCGGAGAGCAGCTTCGCAGGTCTGAGGGGATCCATATCATCACCAAAAAACTGATAAATTCCCATGTCGTGGGATCGATAACAAAAGACGGAAGGCATTTTTTCCTGATACCATGGAGAGGACATTCTCTCATCGGAACAACCGACAAGGAATACGTCGGCAATCCCGATGAATACCGGGTTACAAAGGAAAGCGTCATGGAGCTCCTTGATGACGTAAACGAATCATTCGGCAACAGCCGTCCAATAAAGTACGAAGATATTCTATACACCTATGGGGGGCTCAGACCGCTGGTTGAGGACCAGACTACAGATGTGTACGAGTCATCACGAAAATACGAAATCTATGACAATAAGAAAGACGGGCTTGATGGGCTGATAACAGTTGAAGGCGGAAAATATACTACCAGCAGAAACCTCGCGGAAAGTGTCGTGAATCTTATTGAGAAAAAAATGGGCCGCCCTCACAGGAAAGTAATTACCGACAAGGAATACCTCGCCGGTTCGGAAATTGCTGACCTGAACTCCTTTATGCAGCAGTTCAGGCTTGAAAATGTTGATTTCCCAGAAAGCACACTTGATTATATCGGAAGAATTTATGGTACTGAAGCACCGAAGATACTTGAAATTGCCCGCTCACGAAAAGAATACGCCGAACCGCTGAATGAGGATGGAGAAATGCTTGCACAGGTGCTGTATGCGATCAGAGTCGAAATGGCAAAAACCCTCAAGGATATAGTATTCCGGAGGACCGGGATTTGCACACTTGGAAATCCGGGGGAAAAGGTTCTCACGAAAGTTGCCAAAACAGCAGCAAGGGAACTGAAATGGTCTGCCGCGCAGATGAAAAAGGAAATAGCATCCGTTAAATCTGCACTCGCAATACCGGAATAAGAATAAAATCATACTACAATATGAAAAAACATGCAAGGGGGAATTCATGAAAAATAACAGTAAATCATTTCAACCGGACTGGACGGAGACTGCTCCTGCGAAAAAAAGCTATCGTTCAATATTCAAATGGGGCTCACCGGAAGGGTTTAAACATCCCAATCAGAAATTATTTAATGAACTGAAAGAAACCTTCGGCCTTACCGATGAACACTTCAGGGTGAAACAGCCCGAAGGTAACGAAACAGTTTCCTTTAAGAAAGCGATTAAGCTCACGAAAGCCCAGGTGAAAAAGATCGCTGCAATCGTCGGAGAGAACAATATAACTTCCGATGAATATGACCGCCTGAAATATTCGACAGGGAAAACCGTCGAGGAAGCAATTCAGCTTCGGAACGGTATTGTTGACAGAGTTACTGACCTTGTTGTCCACCCCCGAAGCAAAGAGGACATCCGGGAAATTATC
>JAKQCH010000593.1 GCA_029573825.1 Spirochaetota bacterium
CATCAGGACGCTATTATGATGTCCTCGCAACGCCGTATATGCAGGGAGGCGGGGATAGCTATAATATTTTTATCATCCGCGATATTACCGCACAGAGGGAACAGCAGAATAAAATTCGCATATTTATGAATGCCGTGGAGAGGACCAGCAGTCCGGTATCAATTTTCGACAGAGAAGGGGGCATTACCTTTGCCAATAGTTCAATGTGCTCATTATTTAATATGGGAAAGGATGAAATTGCCGGAAATAAAATTTATGAGATGTTCGGTATTGATCCCGGCGAGTGGGGAGCGCAGGATTTTTATCGGGTTGAGAAATCTCTTGTGTATCAGGGAACGTCTCATGTATTATTGATAACCATTTATTCCATCAATGATGATAGCGGAATCAATTCGGCGTGGATTTTAATCGCTCAGGATATAACGTCTCTGAAAGATTTAGAGAGCAGGTTTGAGCGTGAGAGAAATTATTTTAAGCATATCATTGATAACTCCATCGACGGATTTTTTGTGGTGAATCAGGATTTTTCTTTGCGGCTCTGCAATAAATCATTCCGTGACAGTTTTTTATCTTCAGATGCCGCTGCCGGCTCTGTTTCCATCCTGGATATTGTGGAGGGGGACTCAAGGAAAATCCTCGGGGACACCATTCAGTCTGTAATGAAAACGAATAACTCTGAATCATGCGAAATCAGGATTGCTGTCGAGGAGGACAGCTGTGAGTATTTTCTGATCAGCCTTAATCCTCTCCACGACGAAACCGCCGGAGTGAGCGGAGTATATGGTTTTTTAAAAGACATATCAGAAATCAGAAAACTTCAGCATCTGATTGAAAACGAAAGGAATTACAACCGGAGCATTATTGAATCAGTAAACCTCGGATTTGTCCTCGTTGATGACAACAATGAATACCTCGATTATAATGCTGCATATTTAAATATCATCGGACGGAGTGAGGGGGAAATTGTCAGTAAAAACTTTTATGACTTCACCTCGCCGAAAGACAGGAAAATGCAGATCGAAATAATGAAGGAGCTGAAAAAGACCGGAACGCCTCAGATATTCGAAAAGGAATTTATCCGCAAAGACGGGACCTCCCTGCCTGTCCTCGTGAATATGGGAAGGCTCCATGATAAAGACGGCGGCGTGGTGGGGTCTTTCGCGTTTATCAAGGATATCTCCGAGCAGAAGATTATCGAAAACCAGCTTATTGAGAAGAATTTGCGGATACTGAAGCTGATAGAAATTTACAACAGATTTTCCGCGCGGCTCCTTGTCGCCGGTGAAGTACAGGATGTGTACGGAACACTTGCCGATGCAGTGATCAATATCATTCGCCCTGACTCCCTTGAAATACTTGCCGCAAAAAATGAAAGGTTCCACAGCGTGTATTCCAATAATACCGTTAAGCGTCAAAGTGGTTTTTTCGTGGATACAAGGACTTCGCTTATCGTGAAAATTCTTGAATCCAGACGGACTGCGGTCTTTATCCGCGACAATTGCGCTGAGCTGAATGATGAAGACAGGAATGCGTTTCCCGATGCGACAAAAAACAGCTCCTCTTTGTTTATTCCCCTGTCCATACGGGGGCGTGTTGCCGGGATACTGGTACTTCTTTTCAAAGCGCAGCATGACGATGTCGATTCGATTATGATGAATATCCTTACCAGCGTAACCAGTCTTGCATCAATTACCATTGAAAAAATCACGTCACTTCATGAACAGGATGAAATGAAAACGGCTCTGGACCGATATGAGCGTCTTACCGTTATGGGAAGAATTATCGCCGGGGTCTCCCATGAAATCAATAATCCCCTTTCCATAATGCAGCTCGACCTCGATGATCTGAAAACCGTATGCGAAAATGAAAATGTTCAGTCCGAAGAGATATATGAAATACTAAAATCCATGCAGGAGGAAATAAAACGGCTTTCCGGAATTGTAACCCAGCTTAAGGATTACTCGAATCCTGAAGGGAGAAGTGACGAGCTTGTTAATGTGGACGACGTCATAAAGGCGTACCCCCTTAAAATTCTCATCAAGAACATACGGAAGAAGGGTGTTGATGTGAAAATGAAGCTCGAGATGGGGAAGACGATGACGATGATATCAAAAAACAGACTCATTCAGGTGCTCATGAATATTATCAATAATGCGGATGATGCGATTGAAGATAAAAGCAGGGGGGAAATAGTCCTTACAACCGGGAGGATAGAAAAGGATGAACCTCTCGTGGCGATTACAGTGCGTGACAATGGCCCGGGCATCAGCCCTGATGACATGTCCAGAATTTTCGAGCCTTTTTTCACAACAAAGAAAAGCGAAGGAACTGGTCTCGGGCTGTCAATATCATATTCAATTGTTAAAACCTATGACGGCGAAATCCAGGTTCGAAGCGATACCGGCGGATCGGAGTTTGTGATTCTTCTTAAAGCGGTTCCCTGATTTCGGCACATCTGTTTGTTTCCGGCTGAACCGTGAACGGCGAATTAGTGACCATCGTTAAAAAACTTACATTTTTTTTATTAAAACAATATAAGATGATTGACAATTCCTTCAATATATAGCCATATATATTACCACAAAACAATAAATAAAATAAAATATTACCTTATAAAAAATATGAACTAAGCTGTTGATTATGTACTGCTGGTACGTGCCAACGGGAACGATAACACTATTTATTTTTATGTGTTCTTTTCATGTTCGCATCGTGGGGCAGTAATGATTTCAACGGTTTTGAAGAGTCCGGATTGCCGGCTATAACAAAGAAACATTCATAAAAAGAAATTTTGTTTATTGCTGGTGTCAAGTGTGAAAACAGGGAGTGAAGTTTTCTTCATCTTTTCCGGCTCTATATAAAAAATACAAATATCAGATCGGAGGTACCAATGTCCACATATAAAGAAACAAGCATGGCGGCTATTTTCCAGAACCAGGTGGAAAAGCTGGGAAACAGGCCCTGTGTGGCGTATCGGAAAGACAAGGTGTATACGGACATTTCATGGAAGGAGATGAATGAAATGATCCGTAAACTTGGTGCATATTTAATATCACTGGGAATTAAGAAAGGAGATAATATCGCAATATTCTCCCAGAACAGATATGAATGGTGGGTTGCAGACCAGGCGATATTGTCTATTGGCGCAGTCAATGTTCCAATTTATGCTACAAATTCCGCAGAAGAGGCATTTTATGTCCTCGATCATTCCGAATCGAAAATCTGCTTTGTCGCATCGGAAGACCATCTTGACCGTGTCATGAAGGTCAACAAAAAACTTCCCAAGTTGAAAAATATCATTATTTTTGATGACCTCCCAAAGAAAAAAACAGGTGTGATAACCCTTGAAGAGGCTTTCAAAAAGGGTGCGGCGTATAAAGACCAGGGTGCATTTGATAAACGGTTAAAAGCAATAGCGCCCACAGATATGGCAACAATAATATATACATCCGGTACGACCGGGAATCCGAAGGGAGTTATGCTTTCCCATAACAATTTTGTTGCGAATGTTGATCAGTGTCTTGAGGATTTTAATGAGCTTCTGGGCCCGGATGATGTCTTTCTGTCATTCCTTCCGCTTTCCCACTCCCTTGAAAGAACCTCAGGGTATTATATGCCGGTGCAGATCGGAGCAAAGGTCTGTTTTGCTGTTGATACAACAACGATCCAGGCGGACCTCCTTGATGTTCGGCCGACATGCATCATAAGCGTTCCCCGAATTTATGAAAAAGTTCATGCGGGTATTGTCGCGAAGCTGGCTGATGCTCCCGCGATAAAGAAATTTCTGTTTAATGCCGCAATGAAGACTGCCGCGAAAAATCTCCCGTATGAGTGTGAGAATAAAGAGCGCACTGGTCTTTTTGCAAAAAAATATAACTTCTTCGATAAACTTATTTTTTCGAAGCTGAAAGACGCCCTTGGTCTTGACCATCTGAAATTCGCTGTTTCCGGCGGCGGGCCGCTTTCTGTCACAGATGCGGAATTTTTTCTGGGAATGGGAATTACCATTCTTGAAGGTTTCGGGCTTTCGGAAACAACTCCTGTTACAAATGTAAACCGGATCGGAGAAATAAAACCCGGAAGCGTGGGAAGGCCGGTAAAAAATACCAAGATCAAAATTGCTGACGATGGCGAGATTCTTATAAAAGGTCCCCAGGTTATGATGGGGTATTATAAGAACAAGGCAGCGACGAGTGAAGTCTTTACAAAAGACGGTTTCTTCAGGACCGGCGACATCGGCGTGATCGACGAGAAGGGTAGGCTTTCCATCACAGGGCGTATCAAGGATATTATTGTTACCGCCGGCGGGAAGAACATATCTCCCCAGAATATCGAAAACAGCCTGAAGAGTTCGAAATTTATCGAACAGGTTGCGATCATAGGCGACCGCAGGAAATATCTTGCCGCGTTGATTATCCCTTCATTTGAAGATGTGAAGAAATGGGCAAAAGCCAATCAGGTGTCATTTGCCGGCAAGGGGGACCTGATTGAAAAGAGTGAAGTTGTTGAGTTGATTGGAAAGGAAATCGAAAAGTACACCAAACAGTTTTCCCGTGTGGAACAGATCAGAAAGTTTAAACTTCTGGATGCTGAATGGACGCAGGAAACCGAAGAGCTTACACCGACTCTCAAACTGAAAAGACGTGTTATTGAGAAGAAGTACGCGAGAGAAATTGAGAGCATGTATCCTCAGGGTGATGGTGATTGAAAATAGAAGTATTGACTTTTTAAAAACAATGCTTTATGCTGAAGGGCGGGAACAATATGTTCCCGCCTTTGTTGTGTCCGTAAAAGTTTGTTATTCTTACATTTCAGGAGGATGGGGAAATGAATTTTATTGAGACATCTGTCGCAGCAATTTTTCAGAACCAGGCGACGAAATATGGTGACCGCGCATGTGTGGCGTACAAGCATGAAGGGAGTTATACCAATATATCCTGGAATGATATGAATACCATGGTCCGTAACATCGGAGCATACCTGTTGTCGCTGGGAGTGAAAAAAGGTGAAAAAATAGCGGTATTTTCCCCCAACAGATACGAATGGTGGGTTGCGGATCTGGCAATTCTTTCAATCGGAGCGGTGAATGTTCCGATTTACGCGACGAATTCCGCAGAGGAAGCGCTGTATGTTCTCAATCACTCCGACTCCAGGCTCTGCTTCGTGGGTACCGCTGATCACATGGAGAAGGTCCAGAAGATAAGGAAGAAGCTGAAGAAGCTCCAGTCAGTTGTGATCTTTGATAATCCTGAAAAGAAATCTGCCGGAGTAGTAACTTTCGGAGATGCGCTGAAAAGCGGTGCGTTATATAATAATAAATCTCTCTTCGATAAAAAGCTGACTGCGATCAAACCGGACGACCTTGCTACCATTATTTATACATCGGGAACAACAGGGGATCCGAAGGGGGTCATGCTGTCGCACAACAATTTTGTATCTGACGTAAACCAGATTATTACGGATTTCAGGGGGAGATTCTCCGATGATGATGTACTCCTGTCCTTTCTTCCTCTTTCGCACTCCTTTGAACGGACAGTGGGGTATTATCTCCCCATAGCCGCTGGAGGCACTGTCGCCTTCGCGGAGGATTTTTCCACGATACAGGAAAACCTGCAGGAAATACGGCCTACGGTGATAGTCAGTGTTCCGCGATTGTATGAAAAGATCCATGCCGGCGTTCTTTCCAGGGTGTCTGATGTTACCGGAATAAAGAGA
>JAKQCH010000007.1 GCA_029573825.1 Spirochaetota bacterium
ATATCGGTTTTGCAACCCACTATAAGCAGTCAGAAGATGAGGGGAGTCTGTAGTGGCTTAAGCATTCTTCGATGCTGGAGGGCGAAAGTTCCCCCCTATCAATATACTTTTATTCTCTTTATTTCTCCAGTATACTATATATCGGAGGGCGTTGCGAGACATGAGGGAGTTCCTGTTATGAATAGATGTGCCTTTGCTATTCTACTCTGGGAAAAATATTCTGAATGCAACTGACGTAGCAAGGCTCGACGCCGTTTGAGTCGCGGGCGGGGGGTCCGGGGGGAGGGTGGCACCCTTCACCCGGGAAATGCGGTCTCTTTCAGGGCAAGATGCTCATAGTGGGAATGGAATGCATTCCTTAAACCATCTCATAGAAACAGTTTCTTAAAGAGCAGAAGCGCTGCGAGGAGCAGGACGATGAGCAGGAGCAGCTCAATTTTTTTTCTGTCCTCCACATCTTCCCTCTTCTCAAGAATTACAAATACGTATGTCGATATCGTGGCGATGAATGAAGCCATCCCTGCATAGATGAGGACTGTAATCGCTGAAAGTGCCACTCCCAGAATGATACCTCCCACATGATACGATACAATGAGCTCCCCGATAAATGATTCCACCGTGCGGATCCTTGAGAGCATGAAGGGGAAGTCGATAATTTTCTGAAAGCTGAAGGGTATCGCGGTGAATACCCGTGAAAGGTCGCTCTGCAGTATGCTCTTCGACATTGACACCGCTATGGACAGCGCCCCGTGGTGGATCATGGTGATAAAGGTGAATATTATTGTGGAGGTAATTATAAGGACCGGAATTATTATCAGCAGTGTGAGATTATGTGATTTTATAAATGCCAGGAGGTCTCCCGCACCTGACAGAAAACCTTTCTTCTCCTGGGCAAGGACAGGAGGATAAAACCACAGGGCAATGACGCAGAACAGAATGAAAATTACCGAAATAACGTAAATAGGAAGAAACAGCAGTGAATAAAAGATAGGCCCGATGAGGGGGATTTTCCCGAACAGTATCAGGAGCGTGTTGGCAAGAAGCAGGACTACAATGTTACTAAGTGTAATGGGGATAATCTGTGACCCTGTAAAACGTAGAGATTGCGCCGTGGAGCAGCGCTCATTGTATTCGGTTTCCATCAGAGTGATTCGTGATACCGCGGTCGCAATAAGGAGAAAGAAGAATATAAAAAGAATTACCGGAATAAAGCTGATAAATGAATACAAAACGCCACTCTGTTCCATGGGTGAACCGGAAGATGCCGCTGGTGCAGCTGCATCAAATATAATCAGTGACAGAAGCAGAAAAATAATTCCCGCCGACGATATAAGGAGACGCTGTGGAGTGAAGGCCCGGCCGCATGCCCTGAGAATATCTCCGGGAGAAAAGCTGTTCTCTGAGTTATAAGACTGCTGTTTCAGTTTTTCCGGTCCCGGGCGTTTCTGCGCTGCAGTTTCCCGGAATTCACTTTCTACCGGGGCAGCCTGATTTTTCCGGGGCTGTTCCGGCGGCGAAACCGGGGATAGGGGGAGGGCAGGTTGCGGTGCTTTTTTACCGCCGGATGATATTTCTATAATAAAGGGGTGTCCGCAGCGCTGACAGGTGAGGGTGTATCTGTTTCCCGCCGCCTTCGCGAACGTAATGGAATATGAGGCCCGGCATTCAGGGCAAAAGGCTATTTTAATGCGGCGTCCGCACCGGGCGCATTGCATGGTGGAGTCGGTGAGGGATGAAACCTGTTCCCCCGTGAGAGTATAATTCGCGTTGCAGTGTGAGCATGATACCTTCATGGTCTATTCAGTTCTCCCCTCTGTCAGATTGTCTCATCTTCCTGGTGTTCCCCGCTGCACCGCTCTTTGGGTTCAGTGCCTTTCAGGAATAACTCCTCCATTCCGGGGCATCCCGGAACCTGGATATTACCTGTGATCCTGCATATATTTTTCCGGACCACGTCATCCGGCATTGAACGGAACTTCCCATGATTGCGGAATCCGGATACTTCCCGCATAAACTGCCCCCACAGCGGTGCCGCCGACGCTGCGCCGCTTTGTCCATTGCCGAGGGAGAACCGGGGAATGTCGCATCCTACCCAGACCACTGCGGTGAGATTGCCGGTAAAACCTGTAAACCACGCGTCCCTGAATGAAGTATTGCTGCCTGTTTTCCCCGCGGCGGGGAGACGGAACGCCGCAGCCCTTTTTACCGCATAATATGCGGTACCGCGTTCCACCACGTCTTTCATGAGACTTGTCATGATGAACGCAGCGCCTTCCGGTATGAGCCTGGTGCGTCCCTGCTTCCTCCGTATGTGTTCCGCATTGTAAAGGACCGCTCCCTTCCTGTCCTCGATACGGACAATGCAGTAGGGTGACACGTGGTACCCTCCATTGGCATAGACCGATGTACCCTGTGCGAGTTCCAGCGGCGTTACTTCCGTGGTTCCCAGGGCGAGGGTGGGGTCTATCTCGAACCGTTGTTTCGGAATGCCCAGGAGCCGGGATGCATAGCTCGTGATCCGGGCGCCGCCGATTTTGTTATATACCTGGACCGGTATGGTATTCAGGGAGAGCGCCATCGCTTTTCGCACGGTGACAAGGCCCCTGGATTTTTTGTCATAATTTCTTGGGCGCCAGCCGACCTCAGGCTCCATCTCTTCGTTGTTAATGTCGAAGAATGATGTTGCGGCGGTAATGAGTCCTGAGACAATGCCGGCGCCGTAAATGAAAATTTTAAACGCTGATCCGGGCTGCCGTTTCGCCTGGGTCGCACGGTTCAGCTGGTTGCCCTGATGGAATCCGCTGCCGCCGATCAGTGCGATAATCGCGCCGGTATGGTGGTCCAGCGCCACGAGGGCCCCTTCCGCCCTGCCGGATGAGCGGAACCACTGATATGTTTCCGTGTAGCCGTGACAGGTCTCCTCAATGTCTTCGGCGCCGAAAATTCCGCTCAGGAGATTCAGGCTGTCAATGATATCGCCCCCCAGTGTGCGGTAGAACTGCACAATGACAGGTTTCATGGAAGGCGGACAATTCTCTGCCTTCATGTAGCGGTCGCAGCAGACATGGTCAAAGTTCCGGAAGATACTCTGGTTGTAACTGCCGGTTATAACGTTCTGCCGTTCAAGGCCTTTCTTCATTATGCGGAGCGCTGTTTCCTGCGCCCGTAGATCAACGGTCGTATATATCCGCATGCCGCTGCGGTACACTTTTTCAGGGCCGTACTTTTTTATCAGGATTTTTCTCACATGTTCGGTGAAATACGGAGCCCGGTCGCTCTTCCAGTTTCTGACGCCAAGTGTTGCATACCGTGTTCTGGTCTTATCGAGATATGATTTCCAGTACGCATCGAACTGTTCCGGTGAATGGGCGTCACCGGCGAATCCCGCAGACTGCATCGCGTGAAAAATTTCCCTGCTTCGCCCGTAGGCGGCTCCGGGGTTGCGTATGGGGGAATTTCTGTTGGGCGCGGTGGTGAGGGAGGCAAGAATTGTCGCCTGATACAGGTTCAGTGATTCCGCTCCGCAGTTGAAATAGAACCGCGCGGCGGAGTTAATGCCGTGGGCGCCGTGACCGAAGTAGATGAGGTTCAGGTACATCTCAAGAATCTGCTTCTTGGTGTAGCGCCGTTCAAACTCACGGGCAATCAGGAGCTCTATGATTTTGCGCCGGAATGATTTCTCGCCGCTGGTGTAGAGCCGTTTCACCAGCTGCTGAGTGATTGTGGAGCCCCCCTGGCGCAGCTCTCCGCTCAGGGCGTCAACTATTATCGCCCGCAAAATTGACTTTGTGTCAAATCCGGGGTGGCGGAAAAAATCCCTGTCCTCGGTGACAATGAAGGCTGACAGGACATGGCGCGGGAGCCTGTCAATGGTAATGACGCTTCTGTTCTCGTCGTAGAGCTCGGAAATCAGTTCGCCTCTGGAATCAAAAAGCCTTGTGGCGAGGTACGGTTCATAGGGCCTGAGGTTGCTGAGAAAGGAATAGCTCTGATAATAGATAGTTACGAAATAGAAAAAAGGAAACAGGAGAAGCGCAGCAACAATGGTTGATAATATCGGGCGGTAGTATTTTTTCATTCCGTTACACGCAGAAAGTCATTTTCTCTTTTGCGCCGAACACCTTCAGCGGGGGCTTCGCGATTTTTTCCCCATGGCGCATCATCCTGTCAATTTCCTTATCTGTCCGCCGTGGATCGTGGTGGAAGCAGAAAAGATTTTTTACGCCGTAGGCGTTGCTGATTTTAATGACCTGATCAATTGAGGAATGCCCCCAGCCGATTTTGCCGCGGTATTCAGTTTCAGTATACTGGCACTCCGCCACAAGGATGTCCGCATTCCGTATGAGATAGCCGATGTTCCGTTCATTGTAGCCCTGCATTTCCGGTTCGCACAGGATTTCGTTGTCCGTGGCATACACAAACACCTTTCCCCGGTACTCTACCCGGAAACCCAGGGACATTGCCGGGTGAATGAGGTGTGTGTAGTATATTTCAATGTCCTGTATGTGAAAGGGGTTGTCCTCAAGGGTGCGGAAACGCAGATCGGAAGAAAGCTCGAAGAGGGTCACGGGAAAGTACTCCCGCCGCATCTGGTCGAGGATCAGCTTCTCAATGTCTGATGTCGTATTGCCGCCGTACAGGTTGATGCGTACTCCTTTCATGTAGGCATATTCGAAAAAGGGAAATCCCTGTATATGGTCCCAGTGGGTGTGGCTGATCAGAATGTGCAGGTCGGGCGGTGACTGCCCGAACTCCTTCCGCAGCGAGTCCGCGAACCCCCGTATCCCGGTGCCGGCGTCAAAAAGCAGTATTGTGTTCCCGCACCGTACCTCGACGCAGGGAGTGTTGCCGCCGTATTTGATGAAGTCTTTTCCCGGCGTGGGGATCGACCCCCGTACTCCCCAGAAGGTTGTTTTTATCGCGTAGTCCTTTTTGGCCATTTCATTCCAGAGACATTATTTTTTTATATAGGAAATGTGATTATGTATTATTATCGGCACGGGTTTCCGGGTGCTGTATTAATAAACGGCAGGTCATCGTGCAATTGTTCGGTGCATATCATTATTTATCGGGCATGGCAGGCTGGTTATCGTAAAGACTGTATTTTAGGATTGAATTCAGAACCGTAGTATGGTAGTAGTGTCTTTTGTGACGATATTATAACAATGAAAGTGAAAATTCCATGACTACATTAACATTCGCCCAGCGAAGAAAGCTGAAAAAGGAAGCCCACCATCTGCACCCCCTCGTACAGGTGGGAAAGGCCGGAGTAAACGAAGCTGTCATCAAGTCCATCGATGAGGCCATGAGCACACGTGAACTGATTAAGATAAAATTTGTGGACGGGAAAGAGGCGAAGCGGGAACTCTCCCGGGAGATCGCGGAAGCGACCGCTTCCGAAGTGGTGACGATCATCGGCAATGTCCTGGTGCTGTACCGGGAGAAAAAAGAAGAGTGTTGAGTTACATAATTGCTCCGGGACTGACTTGTGGGGAAATTATCTGAGAACCGGATCGCAGGGTCAGTTGTGCATGAAAAAATATCAAAAGATATTTGAATAATACTGGCATATAGTGTTTGATTGAAGATATAAAGTGTGGGGACCCTAATTTTCAGGGGAGTATCTGACATGAATGAGAATATCTTACAGCAGTTAAAGTCTGCAAAACAGCATTTGAAGGATACTTACAATGTTTCCCGTATTGGTGTATTCGGGTCTTATGCACGCGGTGAAGAAGACGGTGAGAGCGATGTGGACCTGATCGTGGAATTCGTCGATGTGCCCGGCTTACGGGAATTTTTCGGGACTGAAGAATATCTTGAAAAACTGCTGCAAAGAAAAATTGATATTGTGAGGGAAAAAGCGATACGGCCGGAACTGAAGGACCAGATATTGTCAGAGGTTATTTATATATGAGGAGGAAGCAGTTACTCTATATTAATGATATTATAAAGGCAATAGAGTCGATACTGGCATTTACAGACGGTATTTCTGTTGATGAATTTATTAATGATGATAAAACTCTGAGCGCAGTGGTGAGAAAACTTGAGATAATCGGTGAAGCCGTAAAAAACCTTTCAATTGACATAGTTACGGACAATCCTGATGTGCCCTGGTCTGATATGGCGCGAATGCGTGATAAACTGATTCATGGATATTTTGGAATTGATGCTGAAATTATATGGAAAGTTGCCAGGGAGGACATGCCGAATGTCCTCGGTCAGATCGTTGCAATCGCTGAAACAATTCAGGATTAGTATATTCTTCAATTTTATTTGCATTCCATATCAACGAGTAACCCTTCTCCATAAAAATATTTATTGCATAATGCGGGAACCTGTGTATTCTTCGGAGGATTGCATGCGCTGTTTTGTGCAGCGGTATGCGTCCCGTACAGCGGAATATGCATGAAGGAGATTTCCTGGTATGTCAGCACAGGTGGAAAGTCTTGCCCCGGGCATCCTTGACAAGTCGGAACATGTACGCGCCCTTCGTGAACTCAAGGGAGCCGCAGGGAAAAGCAGGCTCTATGGCAATGCGGTGAGGCCCCTCACCGCGGGTGAAAGGGACGCGCTCATCACCGGAGGGAACCGTTCCTTTAACTGGGACAGGATTTTCGTTTCAGAGGATTTTATTCCGGACTTCATTCTGGGAAATACCTTTTCCGGCACCGTTGTCATCGGAAGGATTTCCGGTGAACAGGTGCGCTGTGACGAGGAAATTGTTTTCCCCTGCGGAATTTATGACAGTGTCATTGCGGATTCCGAAATCGGCGACAGCTGTCTCGTGATGCGTGTCGGTCTTATATCAAATTATCTTATCCGGAGCGGTGCGGTCATTCGCGAGGTGCAGACCCTCTGCGCAGGGTTACAGTGTGCTTTCGGGAACGGTATCGATATTGCCGTGGGGAATGAAACCGGCGGGCGTGAAATCAGGTCATTCGCGGAGCTCACTATTGGTCTCGCTTCCGACGTGGCGACGCGGCGCGGCGATACACAGTTCCTTGATGAGTACAGGGGGGCCGTCGACAGATACACCGCAGCATGTACGCTGCCTTACGGCGTTGTGGAACAGGGTGCGGTACTGCGGAATACGGTCAGGGTGCAGGACACATATATCGGGCCCGGTACGGTGATAGAAGGTGCGCAGTGTGTGAAAAACTGCTCCCTCCTGGGAAACGCACAGGAACCTGTGATCATCGGCCACGGCGCGATGGTAAAAGACTCATGCCTGCAGTGGGGATGCGAAGTATCTTCAATGGCGATTGTGGACCGCAGCGTCCTTACGGAGCATTCCCATGTGGAGCGCCACGGCAAGGTTACCTCAAGCATTGTCGGTCCCAATACGGGGATTGCGGAAGGCGAGGTGACGTCGAGCCTTGTGGGGCCCTTCGTGGGGTTCCATCACCAGGCGCTCCTTATCGCGGCAATATGGCCCGAAGGGAAGGGCAATGTGGGGTACGGCGCCAATGTGGGATCAAACCACACCTCCAAGGCGCCGGACCAGGAAATTTTCTGCGGCGAGGGGGTGTTCTTCGGACTGGGCACCAGCGTGAAGTTTCCCGCGGACTACACGGACGCTCCCTACAGCATTATATCCACCGCGGTGAGCACCCTTCCCCAGCGCGTGGAGTTTCCCTTTTCGCTGATCAATAAGCCTTCCATGGTATTCGGGGGTGTATCGCCCCACCTGAATGAAATATATCCCGGCTGGGTCCTGTCAGGTAATATATATGCAGTGATCAGAAATGAGAAAAAATTTAAAACCCGCAACCGGTCGCAGCGGTCGCATTTTGACTATGAAGTGTTCCGTCCGGATATCATTGAAAAAATGATTTCTGCGCGTGACCGCCTCGTGGGAGTTGACGCGGTGAAGGACTATTATACCCAGAAGGATGTCCCGGGACTCGGAAAAAATGTGATGCAGGAGCGGAGCCGGAAGGCAGGGATTGATGTGTATTCCTTCTATATAGAATACTTTGTTCTTCATGCCCTGTTTCAAAAGATATCCGTGCTGGCGGAGAACAATGACACCGGGTGGATGCAGGAAATTTATTTCCGCAAAGACGGCGATATGAAATGGGAGTTTGCCCGGCGCTTCCTTGTTTCCGAGGGGCTTGATTCTCAGAGCCCCGGTGATAATCTCAGGCGCCTTGTTGTTATGATGGGGCGTATCGCGAAGAACACCTGTCTGTCGAAGGAGAAGGATGACGGGCGTGGAAGGATGATCATTGCAGATTATGGAGACTCCCACATCCCCGCGTCAGAAGATCCCTTTGTGCGGGAGACCGCAGGTGAAATGGCAAAGGCCTCGGAATCGGTGAAAGCTCTCATTGAACGCGCCGGGCTGTAATTATTGTCCGCGGTACTGCAGCTGGAACGTTCCCGGATACTGTGCGGTTATTATTTTTCTTCCCGGTTTGCGGAGCGCCACATGCAGTTCAAAGGGAATTTTCCTGCAGCAGAAGTTCCCCGGCGGCAGAGGTTTTGCGCTCATCTCAGCGTAGAACTTTTCCATGAGGCTCCCCACGAGAGAAAAACCCCAGAGAATTGTTCCTGATATCTCAAGCCTTTCCGCCCGGTAACGCCTGCCGGTTTTTGGATTAACAAACCATGCTTCTGCACGGGCATTGGTCAGGGGCTCCGAGAATTCCACACTGAAACAGAGTGTGTCTCCCTCAAAATAAAGGAAATTAAAAAGGTCGCGCCCGGTACCACCGCACCTGAATGGCCGGAACGTGTAGGAGAGGGGCCCCTCGGTCGCTTCCCCCCGGGTTGTGATGTTTTTCCCGAAGGAATGTGACCGGATTCCGAATTCCCCCGGACCGCATCCTGCTGCCGGAAGGAAGGTAATTGCCGCGGCAAGTATCAGAGAAGTGATTGCACCCGTGGCCGTGAAGTTAGCTGATGTCAATCCGCCACCACCCCTTGACGGCGAGATCATCGTCGCGGACGAGGGAGAACCGCTTAAAATATTTTTTTATCCGTTCAAGAAACTTCTTTCTGAGAACCGGAGCGCCGTTGACGATCTCAATGGCTTCACTGTGTTTTTTTTCTATGTCCGATAACGGAGCAAGGGTCGTGATATCCTTGTAGGAGCTGTAGATGACAATGAAAACGGGCTCAAAGAGCTCCCGTGCGGAGGCGATCTCCGCCTGTGTCGGATTGATTACATTGAAGCAGGCTGTGAAATACTCATAGACGATAAAGGGGTACAGTTCCAGCGATATATTGAAGACGTCGATATTAAGGCGGTCCAGAATATCCTTTGTGATCTTCCGGGTGCTGATATCGTCAAAGACTGCGAAGGTGTGAAAGTACTGGTCTGATTCCACATACTGCATATCCATGAGGCGCACCGACGCGAAGTCCCCTTTCGCAATGTCCAGTTCACGGGGGCAGGGAATGAGGCGTGATTTATAATAAATCCTGTTGGTGATATAGGACGGATAAAATTCCGTATTTCCCTTTTCCACGATATTATAGGAGTCCCCGCCGAAGCGGAGATCCACCTTGAACATGTGGATGAAGTCGCAGAGCTTTCCCTCCAGCTTCTGTACGAACTGAAGGGAGTGCGTTTCCGCTTCAGGCCGCCGGATTGACTGGAGCCGGTGGTTTTGAAAATACTCAGGTATGAATTCTCCAAGGTCCCTGACCGCGGGAAGGGCTGTCTCATATTCCAGCTGCTTCACTGAAATGCGGGGGATAACAATTCTTCCGGGAAATGTTATGAACTCGTTTTTTATTGTATTCAGATAAAGATTTTCCGTCCTGTTCCGGTGTGCCTGGTCAACACTATCAATTATTTCCTGTATTGCATGTTCAGCTTTCATCAAATCATCCCTTCACAGAAATAATAATGCAGCGGCTCTGTAAAATTTTTCTCTACCGTGTCCATTTGTATAGGAGTCAGTTTTTTATGAATATACAGATATTCGGGTTATGAAGCGCTATTTTTCTTTGACTTTTAACCCGCGTTCTATAAAAAATGACCTTATTGCCATGGCAGTTTTTTTTCAGGAAACCGCCGGTAAAATGCTGCCCGGTTTCTATCAGCCCGGGTGAGAAGAGTCAACAATATTATGCTTGAGTATTATAAAAAGCCTCTCCTGTTCCGTCTTTTATTCCGGCTCCGCACCATGTTGTGGTACCATCTTTCTTTTAAAAAGAAATTTGTGTCCATCGGCGGGCCGCCCCTGGTGTGGGGGGTGTGGAATATTGATATTTCCGGCCCCAATATTTCCATTGGAAAAAACGTTGTTTTTACCGGGGGGCGGGGGGCCAGGATGAACATTACCTCCATCAAACTGGGCGACGTGGAGGGCCGTGTGGAAGTCGGGGATAATGTCCTTCTGATGCACGGCATCAGGATAAGCAGCGCCAGCAGTATTGTCATCGGCGATGACTGTATGCTTGCAAACTTCTGTTATCTTACCGATGCCGACTGGCATGATATCCATGACCGCACGAGGCCCATTGGGAAATCTGCGCCTATTGTCCTCGAGAAAGGGGCATGGATCGGCGATTCCGCCATTGTGTGCAAGGGAGTTCGAATCGGTGAAAACTCAATTGTGGGGGCAGGTGCGGTGGTGACAAAAAATGTTCCCCCCAATGTGATTGTGGCGGGAAATCCCGCGAAGATTGTGAAGAAGCTCGATCCCGACAGGGTCGTCACCATGGGCGCCCTCTATGAAAAAATTAACCGGAAGAGAGAAGAGGGCGGCAAAGGCAGGAGAAGAAAAGGTTCCCAGGAGGTTCCCTGGTGAAAATCTGCATGCTGTGCTACCGGGCGAACCCCTTCTGCGGCGGACAGGGAATATATCTGAAATATGTCGCGGAGGCACTCGCGGGGCTGGGCCATGAGGTCCACGCCATTGTGGGACCGCCGTATCCTCTCCCCATGAAGGGAGTAAGGGTGCATTATCTGCCGAACAGCGGGTACTTCGTCAGGAAGGGCCTCGATATCATCAACCCCGAATCGCCGTTCGATATTTTTTCGCCGCTGAACCTGTATGAGTATGTGAGCACCAGGTACCGTGCATTCTCCGAAATTAACGCCTTCAGCTTCCGGGCATATTTCAGGCTGAAAGAGCTGCTGAAGACCGAACACTTTGATGTGATCCATGATAACCAGTGCCTGGGATACGGATTTCTTCTTATGAAAAATCTCGGGGTCCCCCTCATTTCGACCATTCATCATCCCCTTACCATCGACCTCGAAAATGTCATAGAACGCGGGGTGTCGTTTAAAGAGAAGGCGAAGGGAGTTTCCTTCTATCCCCTGGTGATGCAGCGCATTGTTGCGAAACGGCTTGATCATGTGATCACGGTGTCTGAAGATTCGAAGCTGCGCATACACGAGGCATTCGGTGTTCCCCTTGAAAAACAGAGCGTCATATATAACGGACTTGACCGGACAGTGTTCCGGGTGATCCCCGGCGTGAAGAAAAAGAAGGGAAAAATTATTTTTGTGGGAAATGTGGAGGATGGTAAAAAGGGTTTCGCGTATCTGGTGAAAGCCCTGAGCATGGTGAAGACCGGCGTGAAGCTCACCGTCGTTGACGGCGGCGCGCCCCACAGGAAGATAACATCGCAGCTTATCAAAACCCTGGGACTCAATGAAAAAATCGAGTTCACCGGAAAGATCGATGTCAATGCCCTCGTGCGGCACTATAATGAATCGGAGCTTGCGATAGTCCCCTCTGTGTATGAAGGGTTCGGGTTCCCCGCCGCGGAGGCGATGTCCTGCGGAGTGCCGGTGATTGCCAGTGACGGCGGCGCCCTCCCTGAGGTGGTGGGGGGCGCGGGGATAGTTGTTCCCGCCCGCGATCACACCGCGCTGGCTTCAGCGATCGAGTCCGCGATGAATGACAGAAAAGCGCTTGCCCGTATGGGCAGGGAAGGAATTGCGCGTGTCGCAGCCTGTTTTGACTGGGACAATGCCGCGAAGGAAATGGTAACGGTTTATGAAAAGTTCCTGTAGAAGGACCATGTGTATCGCAGGTGCGGGGATGCTGATGAGCTTTCTCATGCTGCAGTGTGCCAATGGCGAGGTGAATGCGGTCCAGCTGTACGGCCCCACTGCGCCGGAGGAATATCTTTCCGGCAGGTTTGATCCTCAACAACACACCCTGTTTGTAAAGCTGTCGGATAAGGGCATTCCCGGTGACCGGCCCCATTATCTGCGGGGTGATACCGCAGCGGCGCTGAAAAAAATGTACACCGCCCTTAAAAAAGACCTGCCGGGAGTGAAGTTCTGGGTGCAGAGCTCCACGAGGAACTGGTTTTCCCAGAAATTGATCTGGGAAAGAAAATGGGAGCTCTACAGGAAACGCAATCCCCGTCTGTCGGACAGGGAGATTGCGCTTCTGATCCTCAGATACTCATCAATGCCCGGCACATCCCGGCACCACTGGGGCACCGATTTCGATATCAATATTCTCAGCAACGATTACTACCGAACCGGTGATGGGAAAAAACTCTATACATGGCTTTGCGCCAATGCGGCAAATTTCGGGTTCTGTCAGCCCTATTCCGCGGGGAGAGATGCCGGATATGCAGAGGAGCGATGGCACTGGTCCTATATGCCTGTGGCGGCGGAACTGCAGCGTCAATGGAACAGCTATTTTCGCAAGGAACCCTCCCGCATGATGGGGGGGTATTCTTTCCGGGGATCACGGGCCGCAGCGGGATTCGCACCTCTCTATGTGAACAGCATCGGCGGAGGCTGTGCGGGAGAGTGAATTGTTCTGGAGAACTCCCGATCCCGGGAGCGGCTTAGAATTCAATTGGTTTTTCTGTCCCTGCTGTGCTGTTTTGCAGGAAGGCAGTTTCCACAGTTTGTAATCAATACCAGAATTTATTGACAAGTTGCACATACCTTGTATTGTAACGGTAATACAGGTCAGGGGGTATGCTATGCGTTTTGTAATTATAGGCGGTGATGCTGCGGGGATGAGCGCTGCAAGCCGGGCCGGGAGGCTTCGGCGGGATATGGAAATAATTGTCTTTGAGCAGACCCATGATGTGTCATACAGCGCCTGCGGCATGCCGTACAATATCGGGGATCCCGAAGCTTCCATGGAGTCTCTGGTGGTCCGGCGTGCTGAAGATTTCAGGGAAAAGCAGGGGATTGATCTCCGCACCGGTCACAGGGTTGACATGATTGACAGGGGAAAGCATATCATTTCCGGAGAAAAAGAAAACGGCGAACCCTTTGAGTGCGGATATGATAAGCTCCTCATCGCAACCGGGGCATCATCGATTGTGCCTGAAGTTCCAGGTATCACAAATGATGGTGTATATTTCCTCAAGGACCTTCGCGACGGACGTATGATCCGAAACTATCTTGAAACCGGCAGTGTCAAAAAGGCGGTCATTCTCGGAATGGGATATATCGCCCTGGAGATGGCGGATGCTCTGCGGAAACGCGGAGTTCATGTGACGATGGTCAAGCCGCGGAAGCGGCTGCTGCCCTGGCTCAACGAAGAACTCTCGCATGTGATTGTTGATGAACTTGAAAAAAACGGTGTGGAACTGTATCCGGGACATAGTGTTGATACTATTGAAAAAACCGGTTCCGGATTAACGGTGGTCTGTGATGACAGGTCCTTTGAATGCCAGCTGGTGATTCCCGCTGTCGGAGTGAAGCCGAACAGCGGGATTGCCGCTGCAGCAGGTCTTGACCTCGATGATTTCGGGGCAATTTCTGTTGACCGCCGCGGACGAACAAATGATCCGGATATTTATGCCGCCGGTGACTGCGCCGATGCCTTCAGCGTTGTGACGGGCAAAAAGGTCTGGGTACCCCTTGCCCTTCACGCGAACCGGTCAGGGAGGGTGGCAGCGGAAAATATATGCGGGATGGATACCACCCTGAAAGGAATTGCCTGCTCCGCGGTATTTAAAGTATTCGAACTTGAAGTTGCGCGGGCGGGAATAAACCCGGCAGAGGCCCGTGCGGCAGGATTTGATCCCCTGGAGGTTGTAATTGCTTCCCGCAGCAGGGCCCACGGGCATCCCGGAAATAAAACAATTCATGTTGCGATGACCGGTGACAAAAAAACAGGGCGGCTCCTTGGCGTGCAGATGGCAGGTGCTGAGGGTGTTGCTCATCGTATTCACAGTTTTGCAGTGGCGCTTCATAATTCCATGAGCGCTGAGGATTTCTGGCAGGCGGATCTTGCCTACGCCCCTCCCTTCGGCCCGGTATGGGACCCTTTGCTTACTGCTGCGGGACAGCTTTTGAGGAAATCCGAATGATGAAAAAAAGATAGTTAACCCTAACATTATTAGACTTTTTAGAGTTTTTTTGTTGACATTTTTTGTTCACCTGCTATATGGATATATACGATCACTGAAGAAAAAGCGCTACAATGCAGAAATTTACTAAATCATATATACTATACATTTCAATAGCACTGCTCCTTTTTTCATGCATGACGTTTGGTGTGGCAAAGGAAGTCTATGACCCTCATGTCGGTGTTCAGGTT
>JAKQCH010000008.1 GCA_029573825.1 Spirochaetota bacterium
AGATACATGGTCTGACCGGAAATACCTCAGTTCCGTGTTCGCGGGAATCCATCTCCTGGTCCCGGCCCTTGAGCGTGTGCGCCTGGAGTTCGGCGTAAACGGTTATGACGAGAGCGACAGGACCATTCGTTTCGGGATAAATCTCGGCTGGTACGAAAAGGCCTATACCCAGGGTCGGCGGGTTCGGTAGAAGATAACCTGTTCTTATGCGAATCTACGCTCATTAGAAGAATAGATTCCCTGCCTGTATGCGTACAAAAAACTTGACAAGGAAGAAGTGCCACAATAGTATCACTTACATGAAAACAGAAATCGTAACAACCCTCAAACGGGAAGCGACAAAAATACTGGCGGAACTGAACAGGACCCGCGAACCCGTGTTGATTACAGAACATGGAAAACCATCCGCATATCTGGTTGATGCTGACGATTATGAAATGCTGCAGGAACGGATGCTGGTCCTCGAAGGGATTGCCAGGGGAGAGACGGCGATTCTTGAAAAGCGTGTCTGTAGTCACGAAGAGGCTAAGCGGAAAATGAAAAAATGGCTCGGCTGATATGGACAGATACCGCCCTCGAAGATATTCAGGAAATTGCCGAATATATAGCTCTTGATAACCCAGAAGCGGCACGAAACCTTGTACGGGATATTTTCAGGACAGCAGAACGTCTGGAGCAGTATCCTGAATCAGGGAGAAGGCCTCCGGAACTGAAAAAAACAGTGTATCGGGAGCTTGTTGTAGGACCCTGCAGGATTTTTTACAGAAGGGACAACGAGAAGATATATATACTGTATGTGATGCGCGGAGAACGTATGCTCAGGAAATATCTTCTGGAGGAAAGAAGAAAAAACAGTACGTGAAATTGTACCCTGCGGTTATGACAGAGAAAGAGAAACACACTGCATCCTAATTCTCAAGCTTACTCACATCCACAAGGGGCACCACGCCGATGCCCTCGTCCACAAGGTCCTTCATTTCCCGAGGGGATGATTCGCCGTAGATGTTCCGCTCCTCTTCAACACCATAATGTATCGCGCGGGCGGTTTCCGCGAAGTCCTTTCCCACGTCCTCGAAGTTTTCCTTAACGTAAGACTGCACCATGCGCATGTATTCAAAAAAATTCGGGGTGATAGTTTCCGCATTCCGTTTGCTCAGGGACTTTGCCTGGATCGCGCACCCGGAAAACAGCCGTTTCACCACAGTAGTATTGCAGAAGGGACACTGGATTTTCCCCTCGTTCAGCTGTCCCTCAAAGGAACTGTAGTCCCTGAAAATCCCCTCAAAGCGGTGCCCTTCGGCGCATTCAAGATCAAAGGATATCATCGGCTCGGTATACCTCTCCGGGGAATTTTTCCCCATAACGAAAATAAACACAGCGGCGTATTGAATCAATATTTATTCTGAACGGTGTATGTCAACCTTAAAGTGGTGAAAAATATATGGAGAGGGGAGCCTGTGGCGAAGGGTATGGGGAAAGAAGTGATTCGGACAGTTCACGGGGAAGGTGAAAGTAACGTGCGCAGGCTTCAAAAAATAATTTACAAAAAAATAATCTTGCTGATATAAATCAATCATATCATTAAGGGCACCTCTAAAAACTCAGAAAAATGTTGCACAAAAGAGCAAGGGGACATAATATAGAGGGCATCTCAGTATATTTACGAGGTGCTTCCCATGACGAAGATAAAAGAGAAGAAAAACCGAAATCTTTTTGAGTAT
>JAKQCH010000029.1 GCA_029573825.1 Spirochaetota bacterium
CCTCAAAAGGACCCTGGGCATCTGACGGATAGTGCGATGAAGGACTCTTCCGGGGTTACACCATCAGAGTACAGCACACTTTCTTCATGGGACTCCGTGAAGAAAATTCTTTCCGTGACACAGGCCATGGCCGCGGAAACCCGCTACGAAAGTCTTATGAATTTATTTGTCCGCGCGTCATTGAATATCTCCGGGGCCCGGCGCGTTCTTCTTATGGTTCGATATGGAAACAGGATCACCCTTGAAGCGGAAGGCGCTCTTTCGGAAGCCGGCACCGGGGGTGATATCGACACGTCGGTGCATGCAGTTTCGCCCCCGGTCATACCGTATCCGGAAAACATCTCATTCAGGGGAATACCCCTGCGCATGCTCATGAAACTCCTTGAGGAAAGCTCCGATATCCTTCAATGCGGCAGCGCCGGTACTCCCTCAGACCCGGAGGCCGGTATCGACCGCCCCGAAACCGCGACGCTCCTTTTTATCCGGACCCGCTTCAGGAAAAAGGAAACCATCGGCTGTTTTGAATACCCCGCCGGCCATGAGGTGATCAGTGAAGATAAAACCGGCATGCTGCTTCCGGTATTCATGCAGGGCGCGGTGTCGATTGAAAACGCCCTCACCTGCACCAGGCGCGAGGAAATGGTCCGGAAATACCACGAGCTCTGCGAGATAAGCGACAGGATACTCAGGGAATTTGAGATATCACATTACGAGAACCTGCAGCGGCGCATGAACCCCCACTTCCTGTTCAACGCGCTCAACACCATTCATTCACTGATCAACACTGACCCGGACAGGGCGCGCACCGCCATTGAAATGCTGGCAGACATATTTCACTTCATTACCGAAAAGTCATTCATGTCCCTCACCCCCTTCGATGACGAATGGGGATTTACCGCGAACTACCTTGAATTCGAGAAACTGCGTTTCCCGGAAACCTTCTCATTTGAGATGGAACGCGCCGGGACATTTGAAGGCATCGCGATCCCTCCCCTCACCATACAGCCCCTTGTGGAAAACGCCATTAAACACGGCCTCCGCAAAAAACGCGATTCCGGACACATTGCAATTGAAGCACGCAGGAAAGGAGACCTTCTGACCATATCCGTTGCTGATAACAGCACCCGGCTCAGGAGAAAAAAAATCTTTGACGGCACCCTGGGAAACATCCGTGACCGCCTGAAATATCATTTTTCCGAAGCGGACCTTACGCTGAAAAGCCGCCGCGCAGGAGGGGTCACCGCGGTTATCAGGCTGACGCTCCCCGCAGCGCAGGAACAGCAATCATGAAGAAAGACGTACCGCACATATACCAGGTCCCCCTACGCCTCAATCAGATTGTACCCGTCGCTGCCGAAGCCGATCTCCCTCGCATACTCAAGCTGGACCCGGTAGGGAATGTCATAGGCGAGGTCCCCGAGACCCTTTCCTCCGGCCTGTTCCACCAGGTCAAGGGATGCGGCATCAATCGCGACAGGGTCTGCTGATACGAGAACGCCGATGTCCGGAACAATCTTTTCATATACCGTCATACAGTCGCAGTCCTTTGAAATTCTCGTCAGGTAGTTGATATAGATTATTTTCTTTTCAAGGACACGGTGTACCCCCCAGGCAT
The DNA here is from genome assembly GCA_029573825.1 of Spirochaetota bacterium. Classification (GTDB taxonomy): domain Bacteria; phylum Spirochaetota; class UBA4802; order UBA4802; family JAGODF01; genus JAKQCH01. The sequence goes on from JAKQCH010000029.1 coordinate 1,616, forward strand.
GTTCCACAACTTTCTTCTGGAGGTCATCGTAGGTGGCCCCCCAGTTGTACCCAACGGCGTCAAAGCGGCACACCGCGAGGCACTGCCCGCAGCCGATGCATTTCACGGAATCGATCACGGCGCTCGCTTCATTCAACGTCACCGCCTCTGCGGGACACCACTTCACGCACATGCCGCACCGCGTACACTTCTTCACAATGATGGAAGGGCGCGCAGTGGAATGCTGTGTCATTTTCCCCTTCCTGCTGGAAAGCCCCATGCCGAGGTTTTTCAGGGCCGCGCCGAAACCGGCGCCAAGATGCCCGGTAAAATGGGACGCCACCACCATCCCCTGTATTTTCTTCACCAGGGATGCGATGTTCACCGAGGAATATAGTTTTCCCGGAACATCAACAACAGCTTCCTCATCGCCGTAGAGGCCATCCGCCATGATGACCGGCATTCCCGTCGCCTCATAGCCGAAGCCCTGATTATGGGCATGGGCGATATGGTCCAGGGCATTGTTACGGTTGCCCTTGTAGAGTGTTGATGTTTCAGTAAGAAACGGCTTCCCCTTCTTCTCCTTCACAAGGTCGCCGATCACCTTAATGTGAAGGGGACGGATATATCCCGACTTCGGGGTTTCCCCGAAGTGCGTCTTCACGGCGATCATGTCATTCTTTTCGATGAACCCGAAGAGGTTTTTCTCTTCTATCAGCTTCCTTAGTTTCCCGGCGACGAGGTCATCAGGTTCCTGGTCTGCGGTTTTTATAAAATATACCGGTTCTTTCATGGCGCGGGCTCCTTTGTGAATTGTATACAGATTGATACTATTAAACTATATCTTACTACCAATGAATAAAGAACGATGAAATTTTTCGATCATGGCTGAGTTATTGAAGTTAAAGCCAGGGGTTAAGCAATTGCACATTCATCATTTCATAATCGCAGGTGTTTCTCGTCACGAGGATACAGTTATATTCAATCGCCGTACAGGCAATCAATCCATCAATAACCGGAATTTGAATTCCTTTTTTCCTATGCCGTGCCCTCTCCTTACCCCATCGAAGGGAAATACTTTCTGTAACAGGTAATACTGAATCATGAAACGATTCAATAAAATCGTTATACCAATCCAGTAAATCATTTTTTTTCCTTCCATCAGGTATCATATCCAGACCAAAGCTAATTTCACCCAGAGAGAGACAGCTTATGTGCAGAAGGTCTTCATCGCATCGCGCGAACCATTGCAGTACCTTTTTTTCCGGTCCTGGTTTTGTGAGTTCCGACACAACACAGGTATCAAGGAGATATGTCATATTTCAATATCCCGGCCGTAATCACTATCTCTGTTAACATGTAATTCGATTTCCTTATGGGGCCGAGCCTGAAGTACTTCCAGTTTTGATTTCTTTTTTGCTGAAATCCTTTTGTTAAACGTTCCCACATCAATTACATACACAACAGGCTTTCCGCTTTTCGTAACGAGCTGTGGTTCGCCGCTTTCGGCTTTCGCGACTAATTCCGAAAAACGGTTTTTTGCTGTCTGAAGCTGCCATGTGGTTTTCTTCATCAATTCAACCTCAATTACATCTAGACTGTCCAGATGTAATTTACATCAGGCTGTAGAACCTGTCAACCCATAAAAGCAGTGTAATCATTCCAGCGGCATCTTGAGACATTAATATATTGAAGACCCCATAAACCTATTGTAATTGACATGCCACGATTTTTTTTATATTCTATCACACATCGCACTCAACCAATACGAGGAAACCATGGAACTGATTATCGCATTGCTGACCCTGACATTCCTGGAAATAGTTTTAGGGATTGACAACATAATATTTATTTCAATCCTCACCAACAAGCTTCCGGAAAAGCAGAAAAGAAGGGGGAGAATAACAGGGCTCACCCTTGCCCTCCTGTTCAGAATAATTCTCCTGTTTTCAATCACATGGATGGTGAAACACCTCACGGCCCCCCTCTTCACGGTGCTCGGTAACGCTTTCAGCGTGCGTGAAATAATACTGATTGCAGGAGGTGCATTCCTCCTTGCGAAGAGCACCATTGAGGTGCATCATAAAATTGATGTTCGGGAAGCTGGCCCGGAATTCAGTTCTAAAAAAATAAGCCTCACCGGTATCATCATTCAGATAGGGCTCCTTGATATTGTCTTTTCATTTGATTCAATTCTCACTGCCATAGGACTGACAGACCAGTTCCCCGTCATGATAACGGCGGTAGTAATTGCGATGATAATAATGATGGTGTTTTCGGGCTCCGTTGCGGATTTTATTCATAACAATCCCACACTGGAAATTCTGGCCCTCTCCTTTCTTCTCCTGATTGGATTCATGCTGGTGCTTGAAGGGTTTCACTATGAGATTCCGAAGGGATATATTTATTTTGCCATATTCTTTTCACTCTTCGTGGAGGTGCTGAATATGAAGATCAGGAAACGGCAGGGTTCCCGGGAACAGAAGATATCCTGACAGTATTGTGCCTGTTCCATAACATGCAGGCAACTTCGGAGCATAATACTATACAGGAACCTCTGTGCCCGTCCCTGCAGGGTACAGTATTATTTTAAAGTATTATTGCCGGACAGTCACCGCTCCTGCGGACACTATATTTGTCTGACCGCCGGCTCCCGTTGCGGAATCACGGTATGTTATGTATCCGGTAATCCTGTAAGTTGCGGGCCTTCCGGTGAAAAGATTGAACCGGAACACCGTACAGCGTCCAAACCGGGGATCAGTGGCTAATTCCGAACCGCTCACATGATACTCAAAGGGCCCCTCTCCGTTCCAGAAAAAATATCCGATTACTCCCTCGATACCGGCGGGGGGCATTGTGCACACCATGTATGCAGGATAGGGCTTCCCGGCCTTTACCGGAGATGGGATTTTCAGGGAAAGCGCCTTCACCTGCGGGGACGATCCCGCCTGGAAACCTGCCCGTGAGGATTCCCCCTTCTGAACACCGGCGCACGAGGCAGTAAGAATAATAACAGCAGGGATAAGCAAACTCCGAATATTCATCCGCATAAAAATTTTCCTCTATTTATTTATAATTTTCCAAACAGTTTGCTGATTAACTGGTTCAGCCCGGGAAAGATGATATTGGATAAAATAATAAATCAATCAAATAATCTCCCGAAAGCGTAAAATAATATCTTTCTCATGAATCAAAAGGTGAAGCTCCTGAAATCACTTCCACTAATACCTGCAGTCAGGATAGAATCCCAAAGAGAGAATATTCACCTTTGTGAGGGTCCCCTGCTCCTTTGAAAGATTCATGACATCCTGTTTTTTTATCGATGCCGTGAAAGGTAATTTCAGCTCCCGCCTGCTCCACCCGGCCCAGGCATATTCCGGCAGGAACCGGACAAAGCGGTACTGTCCCGATACATCGAGGTCGCGCCGGGCAGCATGAAGGCTGTTCCTCGCGATCCGTTTCCCGGTTTTCACCCCGTAGACGGAGCCGCTTATACCCACCAGTATTCCCCCTGCCGCCACCTCGCCGCTGCCGCCATAGAGCCCCAGGGCCACAATGGCGCCGCCGAGCCCCAGACTGCCTGCGACAATAACAGTTCCCACGGCAATTCCTGTCGCGGTGCCGATAGTCCCCTTCGTAAACGCCATGGTCATCCGCGCTCCATATTGTGAATCCTGAACGAGGTCATGGATCTCATTGTCACGGATAAAATGACGCCTGTACCAGCAGGATGAATCCGGCGAGAGGTGCATCCCTATCCGTGTCCCCGCAGCATCCTTCAACTCCAGGGAGCTTTTCATTCCGCGCCCTGCAAAGCTGATCCCGCGGAATCCCCGGAAAGGATTTACGCTGGCACGGGGCTGCCACACCGGACGGGGGCCGGCGCCGCCGAGAATGATAACGAGGTCTGCCGGGGGACGGTTCATCCGGGAAAGCTCCCGGCACCACCGCAGGGAAGGATCAAGCATCGCGGCAACCCTGAAGTCAACCTGCGCCTCCTCCCAGCGCCCCTGCATGGTCCAGAGACCGGCGAGAATAATGCGGAGCAACGGATCATCGAACCGCCCCTCGTCGCTCCAGTGCTGACCAAGGAGGGTTGACGCGATCTTTGCCTCCACAGAGGCGCGGTCCATGTCCCGGCGGAGGATATTTCCCCAGGAGAGCAGCATATGCATCCATATCACCTCATGCTCCGAAGCATAGTATCCCTCCGGTGTTTCCACGTAAAAGAAGTTTTGTATCTCGCGGGAGACCCGGTATCGGACCCTGTTGTCTATCTTTTTGGCATACCGCGCCAGTTCATCAATATCCGGGTTGCCCCGGAGGAGGTTCAGGTATGTCCGTTCCATAATGGTGATGAATGTTCCCTCCTCGCCTTTCGGCAGGGTCCTCAGGGCATCATCAATCCTGTTGTTTTTGAGATGGTCCGTTGACGCGGAATAATCAGTCCTTGTCAGATATTTGGAACTGCAACAAGGAAGAAACACGAGTACCCATACTGCAGTTACCAGAAAAAGTCTGCCTGCCATTTTATATATACCGTAATCTTAATTTTCTTCGGAAATTCTTTTTAACTTCTTCTTCGCAATTTCAATTGTTTCGTCGCTGCTTTTTTCAAGGAGGGTTATCTTTCCCAGAAATTCCACCGCGGCGCCGCTCTCGATCTCAAGGCTTCCATTTATAATCACATCGGAATGTTTTCCGAATGTCACCTTCGCACCCTTGTTTATTATGACATTGCCCAGATTGGCAAAATATTTTTCAGGCACCTCGTACAGGCTGTGACAATAGGCACATGCGACACGGGTCCCCTCGCGCCGTTCGAAGTCTGCCGCACCGCACTGAAGGCAGGTAAAGTTTTTTATTTTCATGATTTTAGCGATATGTTATCAAACAATGGGCTCACACATTATGTCCAACGATAGTACACGGCAAATTGGCCGTCAATTATTCTTTTGCCGGATTTATTGAAAATGACTGTTGATTGAAAGAACAAGTATTTCCTTACAGGATTCACCAGTCATTGCAGTTTTTCCATCAGCGCACGGTACAGACTCCGGGCAAGGAGTTCCCGGTAGCGGGGAGAGGAAAGCATTTCCCGGTCCTCCGCATTCCTGATATTCCCCAGCTCGCAGAGCACTACGGCCCTGCTCCCCGTAGCGGAAAAGATGGCGGGCACAAAATTCCATCTATAGATGCGCGGCCGCACAGGA
>JAKQCH010000065.1 GCA_029573825.1 Spirochaetota bacterium
AGGAGGTCAATGTCGATTATCGTGCTGTCGTCAACATGGGGGGGTATTTTTACTTCAAGCTGTGAGCTTGTCGGTATCCGCCCCATGCCGTTGCAAATGTAGCAGGCGGGCTGGCTGCCCCCGCATAATGGACAGATCATCCTTGCCGGAAGTTCGATGTTTGCCACTGCGCCTTTTTTTGCTTCAACCGGCGTGATGAAAATTTCAATGTCCTGGCCGAAGTTGTACAGTATGTCCTTCCGTTTCATCTGCTTCGGGTGCATGCGGGCTTTCAGCATGTCCCCGAGAGAAACGGAATATTTAATACGTTTTTTTGATATCATCAGATGGCTGTCAGATCGCGGATCGCGGTTTCTGAAAAGGACACGGTCGTAATCCCTTCGGGACCCTTCATCCATGAGTATCCGGTATCCCCGTATAATCAGGTCAATTTTATCAACAAGATTATCGGACATGGTGCCGGTGAGGTCAGGGTGGTAATGCTTGATCAGCCTGCGAAACGCCGACTTGATCGTTTCAGACGGCGCATCATAAGGAATATTAAAAATGGTATAATAGTCAATAATGTTTCCGCTTTTGTCATAAAAGGGATTTTCCATGTGAGAAGCCCGCTGTCCGCTGCTGTGATTTTACCTGCTGAGGGTATGGGACGCCGATGCTTCGTGCCGTTACACTGTGTCGCACCGTATTCCCGGTTGAGGCAGCGATTAGTCTTTCTCATAAGTCTAAAATTGGCAACAAAAAAAGCTTTCGGCGTGGGGAAATCATGGAGTCAACCGGGAAATAAATTATTTCATGAGGGAAAAAATATTGACTTTTTTACCATAATAGTCAATAAGTCAGATGTCGATATCGGGAGGAAGAATGGATAAGTTGTTACGGGAGAAGGAAATCCTTGAGGCGGCGGTGAAAATATTTGCGCAGTATGGATATAAAAAAGCAACCGTGGATGATGTGGCTTCACGTGCCGGCATGACCAAGGGTAATTTGTATTTTTTTTTCCGCAGTAAAAAGGAACTCTATGAGAGAACGGTCCGTTACGGACTGCAGAACTGGCGGGATTCAATAGCGTCGGCGATACGGGAAATAGGGCTGGTTGAGGAACGGTTTTACGTGATGGCGTTACGGGCGTATGAATATCTCGATAACCATGAAGACCTTCGTGCGGTGGTCGAAAAAGACCCTGCAATCTTTTCGCTCTCGCCCGATGAAGACCGCTTTCATGACATAAACCTCGGCGCAATGGACATCATGCGGGACATACTGAACCAGGGGGTAGTATCAGGTGTGTTCTATCCCATGGACGTGAACCACATGACGGAATTTCTGTTTTCGGTATATATAATGTTTCTCATCCGGGCGTATGTGAAATCGGAAGGGAGTTCCGTGTCAACGATGTACCGGGAGGGTCTTTTAATGATGATGCGGGGGCTGTGCCGGAACGGGTTTTCGGCGCCCCCGGAAACAGCATGACGTCGCGTTCAGCACCGGAATACAGTGCGTATGTCCGGAATAATATATTTTTCAGGAGGGAGTTATGACACAGGCAACAATGCAGGCATTGCAGGGACTCAGGGACCTGTCAATGGTGAAGTGGTATGTTATACCGCTTCTGGCGATTGTGCTTTATATTTATGCCAGAGAAATCAAGGAGGCGCGTAAAACCGCGAACTGGAATGCGGTGTTCGCCGGTCTGACAATCTTCGGTGTGGATTTCTTTAATGAAACCTGGAACGGGTGGGTGATGCACCTCACACAGCGGTCGGCATTCTGGACAACACCGGGGGACACTGCGCTTCGCACCATGGTGGGGTGGAATATTGAAATTATGTTCATGTTTCTTTTAGTGGGTATTATCTATTATCACACCCTTTCGGAGAGTACAAAGGAGAAAATTTTAGGTATCCCGGAAAAATGGTTCTGGGCCATCGGGTATTCCGTGTTCTGTGTGTTTGTGGAGTGCCTGCTGAATATCGGTGGTCACCTGGTATGGGAATATTCCTGCTGGAAGCTTTCTTTTGGCGGAGTGTGGCTCATTTTTCTCATAGGCTATTTCCATTTTTTCTGCGCTGCCATCATCGTTATCAGCCTGAAATCTATGAAGAGTAAAATATTGACTCTGTGCATTATTTATTCCGTGCCGGTGATAATGAATATAATCGCTTTCGCCATTCTGGGGTGGAACTATTAAATACTCCTTTTGCCGTCCGGGCATCTGCATCATCCCGCAATGATGATGCAGATATGCTCTCCGGTAACTATAACGCGTATGATGCGCCGAATCCTGACCACCAGTGGTGCTTGTTGGCGATTCCGGTAGCAGCATCACGGTACCAGTCCTCGTCAGGTACGTATGCGTAATTGAGGCACCCGTGAATTGTCACTCCTCCCGCCGTGACTGAGAGGTCGGCAGTTGCTGAAATGTCACTGATGCCCTTTTTCTTTTTGCTTTCGGGGTTGCTCTCCAGTTCCGCTGTCGCCTGATTGTAGTATGCGATGCCGGCGGTCAGCTTGAGGGCTGCCTGTGGTGTGAGCCGGAATGCATGACTCAGTTGGAACTGGACATAGAAGTCCTCGCCTGTTTCCCGTGTGCCTTCGTAGTCGTCAATGTAGTAGTCATGATTGTAGATTATCGTGGGAGTCAGGGGGAGCGCGTCAACTGCAAGGGACACCGTCCCTGTCGCAAAACTTTCGTCGTGATTGTTGGCATTGATCTTTTTGTTCTGGTCCACAGAGTTGTAATACCAGTAATACCACACCTTCGCGCCGATTGTTACCGCTTCTGCGATGGTGTAGCTGTAATTCAGGCCGAAGTCCGCCCCATACCATAGTTTTTCAGTATCGGTTGCCCCGTCTCCGGCCACTTCAGAGCTGTATTCACCGAGATATCCAAGGGACAAACCTGTCTGCCCAAGATTGAGGTTGACGAAGGGGAAAATCACCCCGCGGTTTTCACCGTAAAAATCAACTCCGCGCCAGAAATAATTGCTGAAATAATCGACACCTGCGCTGAGGCCGATACCTCTCTCCTCCCCCTGCGCATTCGGCGTTGCGAAAATACTTACGGCAACAAAAAATGACGCACACCATAGTGATACTTTTTTCATTCCTGATCCTCCTGATCGGTTCGTTAAATATGAATGCTGCTCCTGATTTTATCAGGCAGAAAATGGTTGTATATAATACGGTTCTACGAAGCTCCCGGATGTACCCGGAAAAGAGTATAACAGTGCCCGGGGATTGTCAAGATTCATTGTAATAAATGCAGAGAATTGCTGCAGTACCTCCGTTGGCGTTGCGGTACAGGGCGTTGACACTGAAAACGCCAGTGTATTACCAATACTTTTGTAATAAATAATACCCGGGGCCATCAGTGGAACGGCACTGTTGTGTCGGATTAAACCTTGACGGAATGGTGATAATTCTGTACATATAGAGGAACGTGTTCTCAGGATGAATAGTTTAATTGGAGGAATATGGGTATGAAAAAGGTTGTAGTGTTTACCAGTCCCACCTGACCTCACTGCAGGACAGCGAAAGAGTTTCTTTCGAAAAGAAAAATTGAATACGTAGAACGGGATATTGTCAATGATCCGTCAGCGCGAACAGAAATGGCGCGTCTCGGCGCACAGGGGGTGCCGGCGTTTCTGGTGGGTGCTGAACTCGTTATTGGGTTTGACAAAAACCGGCTTTCGTCACTTCTTTTTGACAGGGTGGTTGAGTGCCCGAAATGCCGGGCGAAACTCCGGCTTCCGTCCGAAAAGGGAACGCTCCGTGTTACCTGTTCCCGTTGCGGGGACCGTTTTGAAACATCGACATGATTTTTTCGAACAGGCCATTTGCATTGGTGGATTTCTGAAAAAGCTTTCTGTTTGACAACAGAAAAAGCCTTATCCATTATTGAGAAAAACTGCAATGAGGTTCATCGATGAACAACGGTAATGGACAGCGGGAAAAAATAGGGCAGTACCTGGTGCGCCTTGACTATCTATCCTTTGAGCAGGCGGAAGAGGTCCTGCGGATTCAGCAGGAAAATCCCGGCAGGAAATTCGGTGACATTGCGGTTGAGCTCGGGTATATCGATCGCGAAATCCTTGAGGAGTATATCGCCGCGCAGTGAAAGCATGGTACGGTTCCGTTATATCCAATTTCTTGAAATCATCAGACTGTGTGCTTTACTGAAATAAATGGTGTGTCCTGCAGTGAATGTGTCATTCGGGGGATGCATCGGCTCAGGTTATATGACGCGGCTTCCATCCGTCATGCAGTTGTATCGACCCGAATAAAAATGAATAATAACCTCATGGTGCCTTGAATGAATGTGCATAAAGATGTATTGTCTGCCGTATTGCGTGAGACTTTCGGCGGAACAGAATTCAGGTCCTCCCAGCGTGAAATAATTGAACGCGTTCTGGGCGGGGAACACTGTCTGGTGATAATGCCCACAGGAATGGGGAAGTCCCTCTGCTACCAGCTCCCGGCGCTTGTGCTGGATGGACTCACCGTGGTGGTCTCCCCCCTGATATCACTCATGAAGGACCAGGTGGATAAACTTCTGGAGTCAGGCGTAGACGCTGCCTTTGTCAATTCGTCCCTTTCAAAAAGCGAGCGGGAAGCCCGGTACCGGGCTGTGGAGGAAGGAAGATATAAAATTCTCTATGTTTCCCCGGAGCGCTTCAGGAAGACTCACTTCCGGAAAATAATCGCCACACGCACCGTGTCGCTCCTTGCCGTTGACGAGGCCCATTGCGTAAGCCAGTGGGGGCAGGACTTCCGGCCCGACTATTCACGGATCGCCGAATACCGTGAGCTACTGGGGTTTCCCCCGACGATTGCCCTCACCGCGACAGCAACAAAGCGCGTGCAGGATGATATCGTGGCGACCCTGGGAATTCCGGCGGCGGAGCTGAAGATTTTCAATGAGGGAATATGCAGGCCGAACCTCCACCTTGATGTGGAGGAGGTCATTGATGAAGCGGAGAAGTTTGAAATTATTTTTGAAGAGATTGGTAAAACCCGCGGCCCGAAGATTGTATACTTCAGCCTCATCTCCGGAATTGAGCGCTTCAGTAATTTCCTGGACATGAAGGGGCAGCGGCACATGATCTATCATGGGAAACTTGCCCCGGAGAAACGGCGCTATATTCAGCAGAAGTTTCTGCGGTCTGAAGACATGCTCATGCTTGCTACCAACGCCTTCGGAATGGGAGTGGACAAGGCCGATATCCGTCTCATTGTCCACGCGGAAATTCCTGATTCGGTGGAGTCCTATTATCAGGAGATCGGAAGGGCCGGGCGGGACGGAAAGGACTCGCGGTGCCTCCTTCTGTACTGCCAGGACGACCTCGCGGTGCAGATGAGTTTTCTCGAATGGCGGAATCCCGACGCCGGTTTCATTAAAAAAACATATCTCCTGCTGAAATCATTAGGTGATACCGTGAACTCCTTTACCTATGAGGACCTGCAGGAAAAGCTGGTGTTCAAAAATAAAGGCGATCACCGGCTTCAGACGGCGCTCAATATATTTGACCGCTTTGCCGTGACGGAAGGGAGTCTGGATACCCTCAATCTTCGTGTGACGGGGGAACTTCCGGAGGGGCTTATCGCGGATGACCATGTTGCCGCAAAACGGGAGGTTGACCGTATGCGCCTGGTGGACATGCTTCAGTACGCGAAAACGAAAAAGTGCCGCCGTGAGTATATCCACGAGTACTTCGGCGTCCCCCATGCAGCATGCGGCACCTGCGATAACTGCTGAAATGAACGCGGGCCGCAGTATCAACAGAGGGTGTCAGATTTTTTGTGTAAATAGCCTTTTTGCACCCGTTTAAATCGGCACCCTTCCTTCAAAGTGAATTGCAAATTGATTGATAGCAGCACCCCAATTTCTAATTGGCATCGTCCATTTCTTTGAAGCATTCGTCA
>JAKQCH010000070.1 GCA_029573825.1 Spirochaetota bacterium
TTGAGGTCCCTCTGCAGAGCGGGAATGATGATATCCGCAATGGCATACGGGTACTGGTTTTCCGGAAGAAGTATGAGAAAGACCGACTTGTGGAAAACAGGCTGCTCTACCGGGACTATTATCCTCCGGTGTACCTGAGGAGGGAGTGAAGCGGTGATGAGGAGCGGGGTGCTGATTGCAGAAATTCTTCTGGTCCTGTGCCTTATAGCTTTTACCGGCCATGCACAGGACATTCAGTTCGAGGAATGGGTTCGTTTCGCGGAGTCCCGGGAAGCCGGTGTTCTGAAGGAATGGGTGCGCGGTGTTGCAGGGGATCTTCTGGGGGAACAGCGATGCGGGAGACCACTGCCTGTCCGGGCGCCCTCATTTTTCGGAAGGTTCGGCATTTTTATAACCATTGTGAAGGGGCGGGCGGTGCGGGGGTGCTATGGCGCCTTTGATCACCGTTCTGATGACCTTGAAACGGTGCTGCAGGAATATATTGTCGGAGCGCTCAGAAACGATATGCGCCACAATCCCCTTGATGTCGGGGAGTTTGAAGATGCCCGCGTCATCATCACCATCGCGGACCGCGGGTTTCCTGTTGATGATCTGCAGCTTCTTGATCTGTCACGGTTCGGGGTGACCCTTGTGTCGGCAGGGGGCGGCTCTGTGATATATGTTCCCGCTGAAATCAGGAGTGCTTCGTATCTGGATTCTGTGGTGAAAACGCTGCGTCCCGTGCAGGTGAACGCGTTCAGGGCTGTTACGATTGATTGAAAAACTGATCAACCCCCACGGCTTTGTCGGAGTGGTCCAATCAACTGGAGGGTGTTATGCGACGAAAAATGTTTTCATGGATTATCATCATGTCAGGGCTGGTGATAGCATCATCCTGCACCGGTACGGGACGTGATACCCTCTTTGACGGCCGCAGTGTGTACAGGGGCGGTGACAGCGCTGTTTCCATGTCCGATGCAATTGAAGGGCAGGTCTATGATTACCGGACGAAGAAGGGGATTCCCGCGGCTTCCGTGGAAATAAAAAATGCCAATCTCGGTGTGGGATACTACAAAACGAAAACAGACTCCCGGGGTCGGTTCAGAATCGAAGATTTTATACGGCATGTCGAATACCGTGTTACGGTGGATGCTGATGGCTACGTTCCCTATGTCTCCACGCAGTATATTGCGGCGGGAGAATTCCCGGTCTACATGAACCGTGAAGCGGTGCTTACCGGTGTTGTTCGTGATTCCCGTAAAACCCCTCTGGCCGGGGTTGATGTGAAGATACAGCTTCCCCCTCGGGGAGATGTGAACAGAGAAAATTCAACCGATGGTTTCCGTATTGTCCGGACAGATGACAAAGGGCGCTATGAATTCCGGAAACTGGTGGACTCCTCCTACGGTGTGACATTTTCCAGGCCGGGCTATATTACTGAAACGGTAATGCTGCAGCATGTAAAGATGGGAGAGTCCTTCAGATTGCCCATGATACTGTTCCGCCCGGCATCAATTTCCGGGACGGTGAAGATACAGGGGCTCGATGCCGCCGCGAACAATGTAAACCTTGTCGCAAAGGGGCAGCGTGATTATTCCGCAAACAGTTTCACCGACGGGACCTATACCATTGAAGATATGAAGCCGGGGAGATACCGCATGCGGGTGTATCACCCGGGATTTCACGGCAGGAAAACAGGGGATATCGTCATACAGGAAGGGCAGAACATTGCAGGGAAAAATTTTCTGCTCCGTCCACGGGACCCGAAAGTTTCGGTATATTCACACCGCTATACCTTTACCCCGGGAATGAAAGTTGAGTTTAACCTGCGGACCTTCAGGATCGAGAACGCGGATATTACAATCTACCGTGTCCCGTTACCGGTATTTCTCAGGGGGAGGGTCGATCCCAATGTCCTGAATCCGGTTCAGGAGAAGTTTCGGGCGGTGGCCTCGTGGAAGCATTCCGTAACAAACTTCAGGCCTTATGACTGGCGTTATCAGACTGTCGCCGCCAACACAGCCCTCCCTGCGGGGGGGTACTGCATTGAGGCATCCGGGCCGGGAGGAGTCAGGGACCGGAAGTTTTTTTCCGTCACCTCCGTGGGTGTCGTGGCAAAGCGCTCAGGAAACTCCGTGTTCGCCTATGTGACCGACCTGGTGAAAAACCATCCCCTGCAGGGTGTCCATGTCGTGGTGTTCGACAATACCCCGGCGGAAAAACAATTTCAGAAATCGCAGTTCGCCTATAAGCCCCCGGAGCAGATTGAGAAACTCCCCTACCGCATTATCCACCGCGGCACAACGGGGGCTGACGGGATATATCATCACATTCATAAAAGCGGAAAGCAGCTTTCGGTTCTCGCCGTGGGGAAGGACGGAAGTTACGCCTTCTGCAGTACGGGATCGCCATACGCCTTCGAGAGCCAGATGAAGCGTTATTTCGTGTATACAGACCGTCCGGTGTATCGCGCGGGAAACACGGTGCAGTATAAAGTAGTGGGGAAGTATCGTAACGAGCGTGGTGTTCCTCTGGGGAATGCGCCAATTTATTACCGGGTTGTCAGCAGCGCGTTCAACCGTACTGTCGCGGAGGGAAGAGCGGTGCTTGATGACTGGGGCACCCTGTGCGGGAAGGTGGCGCTGTCCGGTGATGCCCGTGCGGGACGGTATACGGTCAGTGTGGGGGAGGATGAAAAAAACCTTCACGATACCGGACATTTTTTTGTAGAGCAGTATCGAAAGCCCGAGTTTTCTGTGGATATAACTCCCACCAGGGAATATTTCGTCAACGGTGACATCGCGGAATTCAAGGTGCAGGCGAAATACTTTTTCGGCGCTCCCCTGAAAAACGCGGTACTCCGGTACCGGTTCTACGAGACACGGCTCCGGGACAGTGATACCGTGTACTGGTGGGAAAGCGGCTATAAGGGGGGGCAGTCATATAACCGCATCCGCCTGCAGGGGGAAAAGACAGTGGATGACCAGGGGGCGGCGGTGCTGAAGCTTGAATGCGGCACGCACCCCTACGACCGGGAGCTTACTCTTGAGGCCACGGTGACGGACCGCACCAATGTGCACATAACTTCGAAAAAGACCCTCCGCATCGGGAGGGGCGACTTTTATATAAAAATTCTCCCCTCGCGGAATTTTTTTACCGCGGACGGGCCACGGCGTGTCACGATAAAAACCGTACGCCATAACGGCACACCTGTCGCCCGGGCTGTACATGTCGCGGTGTTCCGGTATGTGTGGAAGCCCCTCCAGATGGTGTATGTTCATGACTCCAGGCCGGTGTACCAGACAACAGTCACCACTGATTCAGGGGGCAGTTCTGTGCTGAACATCCCTTCCCTTAATGCTTCCGGGGAGTTTGATATCGTGGTGAAAGGGACCGACCGCCGGGGTAATCTCATTGAGGGGTCACGGGTGGTGTGGATTTATGACAACTGGTCGGAGAGCGTGGCATCACGTTTCAGGAATCTTGAGCTTACCGTGGACAGCACGGAGCTCGGAGGTGAGGGGAATGTCACCTGTCTTGTGAAGAGCAGGTTTCCCGGTTCCTACGTGTGCCTCACGCTTGAGGGGCGCGATATCTACGAGTCCCGTGTCGTGAAGCTCAACGGTAATATCGCGAAAACAACCTTTGCGATAAAAAAAGAGTACGCCCCGAACCTCTATGTCGTGGCTTCGATGCAGCGGCACCGCGCCCTGTATACCTCCTCGGCGTCGATATCGCTTCCACAGAAGGACACCGCCCTGACCATAGAAATAACTCCGGACAGGGAAAAATATCTTCCCGGTGAGAAGGCGACGGTGCGTCTGAAGGTGCGTGACGGAAAGGGAGCTCCCCTCCGTGCGGACCTCTCCCTGGCGTGTGTGGACGAATCGATCTTCCAGGTGCGCCCGGACCATACGCCGCGGATGACTGACTTCTTTTATTCGCGCCTGGCGAACTGGGTCCTCACGGCATATTCCTATCCTATCACGCTGCTTGCGGGGGCCATAAAGAGCGTTCTGTCCCAGATCAGGGAACGCTTCGAGGACACCGCGTTCTGGCAGGGAAACATCCGCACCGACAGCGCGGGAGAGGCACGGGTCACCTTCACGCTCCCGGACAATCTCACCACATGGCGCCTGACAGCGCGGGGCCATGACCGTGAAGGGCGTGTCGGGGAACAGGTGAAGAAATTTCTTGTGACTCAGGACCTTGTGGCCCGGATCGGTGCGCCGCGTTTTCTGGTTGAAAAGGATGATATCAGCCTGATCGGTATTGTGAACAGCAATACCCTGCGCGGGCTTGGTGATGTGGGGGTGGCGTTTTCCGCCGATGGGAAAGAAGTCGCGCCGGAAAACCCTCAGCGCCTCAGCCTGCCGGGATACGGGTCCGCCCGCCTGTTCTATCCGGTCAGGGTCCCGGAAGACAGAAAAAAAATGACACTTCTCTTCAGCGCGACAGCTGACAGGGAAGCGCGGGATGCGATAAAGCTGGTGCTCCCTGTTGCAGGGAGGGGAACACCGTACACGATTTTCGGAGCCGGGGACATGGCGGACAACCGGTCAATTGAACTTGCGCCCCTTGGCGATACGGGAGACTTCAGCTTCAGGCCTGAATACCTCACCGTTACCCTGAATCCCGGGCCGCTTCCCCGGATGGCGCGCGCCTCGAAGTATCTTGAGAAATATCCGTACCATTGTGTTGAACAGAGCCTATCGAGGGTGGTCCCCGTTGTGGCGTTCCGGCGGCTTCTGCTCCCCATGAATACAGGACTGCCGGTTCCTGACAGGAAAATCGAAACGAAAGCGGAGAACACGTTGCGGGTAATTCAGAATCTTCAGAACGATGACGGCACCTGGGGATGGTGGAGCGGGGGCCGCGGCAATGAATATGTCACTGCCTACGTGATGCATTCCCTGAAAATAATGAAGAATCACGGTTTTCGGGTCGATATAAACGCGGTGCAGAAAGGTGTTGCAGCCCTGGAACAGATCGCATCGGCCAGAGAAACCGAAGATGATGCCCGCGCCTACGCCCATTATGCCTGCGTTCTCTGGGGGCGGTGGAATGAATACGCGTTTCAGAAACTGGAGGAATCCCCGAAACAGAATCCCTACCGTACTGCATTCATGGTGCGCTCCCTCGCTGCGGGGAGAAACATGCCGGACATCGCGGCGGGCCTCAGGGAGCGTAATGCTGAGCGCCTCCGGGAGAATCTTGCATCTATGAAGAACATGCAGAAGCGCGATACACGCGGGATATACTGGCCCGACGCAGAGGGCCAGCGGTGGGGCTGGCAGGGGGGACCGGCGGAAATAACCGCCCATGTGCTTTCGGCCCTTGTGGAAGCGGGGGACAGCTCTCCCGTGGCGGGCCTCGCGGCATCATCCCTTGGACGGCGGGGCAGAGGGGACGCATGGAGTTCCACAAAGGAAACAGCCTACGTCATGGAAGCACTCTGCGGATATCTGGGGAAGGACGGAAACAGGTTATCCGGTCCCGGAGAGTTCCGTTTTTCCCTTAACGGGAGGGAGGCGGCGCGGATTTCCTATGATCCCGCAAAGCCCGGGGACGCCGCTGCGCTTTCAAAAAAGATACTCATTCCCGCAGGGGAACGGGGAAGGCGGTATCTCCTTTCGGCGGAGGGACCCGGAAATCCCGCAGTCACTTTCGACGCTGCCCTCAGCGGGGCATTGTATTTTAATCCCGCCGGATTTTTCTCATTCCTGAAATCTGAATTCAGGGGGCTGACTTCACTCAGCAACGGGGTACATCTTGGCAGGAGCTATCACTCAGTCCGGCGTGTCCGCGACATGAACAATGCGGAGTACATGGTGCCGGGAGACCTCTCCCCTTCTGAAGGGGTATCTGTCGGTGATGAAATCCTGGTGAAGGTGCGGTTCAGGGCGAGTGACAGGTTCGACTATCTCATCCTGGAGGACTATCTCCCCTCAGGTTTCGAGGTGACGGCACGGGACGCCTATAAAGGTATACAGATTTATTCCCATGTGGAACGGCGGGACAACAGGATGCTCTATTTCTTCAGCCGCCTGGAAAAGGAAAA
>JAKQCH010000077.1 GCA_029573825.1 Spirochaetota bacterium
CCGAGGATTTCCTCACCGCTTTCCGTGGCCCATCCCAGCATTGACAGGTAATTGAACAACGCTTCAGGAAGATACCCCTCACTCCGATACATCGCGACAGATGTTATGCCGTGCCGCTTGCTGAGCTTTGCACGGTCAGGTCCCAGCACCAGGGCGATGTGTGCAAATTCCGGCACCGGAAGATCAAGGGCCCGGGCGATGAGTATCTGCTTCGGCGTGTTGGAAAGGTGGTCCTCGCCTCGGATCACATGGCTCACCTTCATCAGGGCGTCGTCAATGATGACGATATAGTTGTACACCGGTACACCGTCGGACCGGACAATAATAAAGTCACCGCCGATATTTTCACTGCCGAACGCCACGGGTCCCTTTATCAGATCACGCACCACGACCTTCTCCCCGTCAGGGACCCTGAAGCGGATTGTGGGTTTCCGGCCCTCCGCCTCGAACGCGCGTTTCTGTTCATCTGAGAGGTCGCGGCATTTCCCGGAATAGACATAAAATCCCTTCTCCGCCTCGGATTTCTTCCGTTCCGCCTCAAGCTCCTCCTGGCTGCAGTAACAGTGGTACGCACTGCCCTTGGCGAGAAGACGCTCGCTGTATTCGCGGTAGATATCGAACCGTTCGGACTGCCGGTAGGGACCGTATTCCCCCCCGGCATCGGGGCCCTCCTGCCATTCAATCCCCAGCCACTTCAGGTCCCGGAGTATCGACTCCTCCGATTCTCTAGAACTCCGCTCCATGTCAGTATCCTCAATTCTCAGCAGAAGCGTTGCGTTATGTTTACGGGCAATAAGGAAGTTGCAAATTGCTGTTCTCGCATTGCCGATATGAAGAAACCCTGTGGGGCTCGGCGCAAATCTGACTCTCATTTCACTGCTCCTTTACTCTGGCTATATGATCCGCCGATTCCATTACAATTTCAGGCGCCTCAGGTTGTTATTTTCAGCGGGGAAATTTTTTCCGGACCATTACAGTTCATCTTCGCAGGATAACAAATCCGCGGAAAAACCGGCACTTCGCGGATAGGTGTACTGCACTCGGAGAATATCGTCAAGATCATTTTTTTGTTATGTTCCGATTCCCGATGTGATAAGGGAATAACATTTTTTCAAAAAGTATCTCCCGAACACAGCATTTTCCATTGACAATCCCGCAGGGGGAGATATATATATCCTCGGAAAGGAGTATGTACGTAAAAACTTTTATGATTGTGTAAAACCTCGACATCACCTCAATGAGTTACCCTGGAACGGTACTGGCACGGATCAGTGACCGGTGTTTTTTATGTACAAAACAGAAATTATCATCCAAGAGGTTTTACAATGAATACAACACAGCTTTCATTCCTGGGATGGAATGATTACTTCGAAGAATTATATCTTCCCCATAAAAATGACTTTACTCCGGGCCGCGTTATCACCGAACACAGAGGTTCCTTCGTGGTACGCACACACCGGAGCGAATTGCAGGGAATACCGGCAGGAAAATTCTACAGCGGCATCGCCGGCCATATTGATTTTCCCTCCACCGGCGACTGGGTGCTGCTTCAGGAGCTCGAGGGCGAAGACAGGGCCGTCATCCACCACGTACTGCCCCGGAAAACCGCCCTCATCAGGAAGTCCGCCGGCAAAAAAACCGAGGCCCAGATTATCGGGGCAAACCTGGACATCATATTCATTGTCCAGGGCCTTGACGGGAACTTCAATCTCAACCGCATGGAGCGCTATATCACCCTCGCGGAAACCTCCGGAGCACGGCCCGTGGTACTGCTCAACAAATCGGACCTCTGTGAAAACCTTGAGGAAACAACGGCACGCGCCGCGGAGGCGGCAGGAAATGTCCCGCTTCACACCGTAAGCGCCCGTTACGGCGGGGGGGTCGATATCGTCCTGTCATACATTTCCGAAGGTGTCACGGCAGGATTCGTGGGGTCATCGGGAGTGGGAAAATCCACCCTGATCAACGCGCTCCTGGGCAGTGACGTGCAGCAGGTTATTCCCGTCCGTGACGGAGACTCCCGGGGACGCCACACCACCACCTCCCGGCATCTCTTCCTGATGCCGTCGGGAGGATTACTGATGGACACACCTGGAATGAGGGAACTTTCCCTCTGGGACGGAGGCGAAAGCGGAAGCTCATTTTTTGACGACATAGAATCCCTCGGAGAAGAATGCAGATTCAGAAACTGCACCCACAGCGGCGAACCCGGCTGCAGGGTCCTTGCAGCCGTTGAGGAAGGAGTGTTGGACCCGCGGCGCCTTGAGAATTACAGGAAACTTCAGAAGGAACAGCGCTACATGGAATCCCTCATTGATGAACGGGAATACCTGAACCGGAAACGCGAGGAAAAGAAACTCCACCGGGAGATACGCCGCTTCACAAAAAACCATCGGGATTGATAACTGTTTCAGATGTGTAAAAAATTATTCCGCACCCTGTTTTATAAAAGATTTTCTTGACAGGGTGCGGTTTACTTCCTTAATTCAGAATTATTTTTAACCATAACGGGGTATACACAATGAACGGCCAGGAAGAACCAAAGGGAACCGGCAACAATGAAGAATTGTCCGCTGCCGCTCCTTCTCACTTTATAAAAGACATCATTGAAGAGGACATCCGGAAAAACAAAAATGACGGCAGAGTCGCCACGAGGTTCCCTCCGGAACCCAATGGCTATATCCACATCGGCCATGCGAAATCGATATGCCTCAACTTCGGTCTCGCGAAGCAGTATGGCGGCACCTGTAATCTCCGGTTTGACGACACGAACCCCAGCAAGGAAGACACAGAGTATGTCGATTCAATCATGGACGATGTCCGCTGGCTCGGATTCACCTGGGACGACCGCCTGTATTACGCCTCTGACTATTTTGACAGGCTGTACGATTACGCGGTGCAGCTCATCAATGACGGCAAGGCCTTTGTCTGTGACCTTTCCGCCGAGGAGATGCGTGAATACCGCGGTACCCTGAAGGAACCGGGTAAAGAGAGCCCCCACAGAAACCGTTCAATTGAAGAAAACCTCACATTATTTGAAGCCATGAAAAACGGCGAATTTCCTGACGGCTCACGGACACTTCGGGCGAAGATTGACATGTCGTCGGGAAATATCAACATGCGCGATCCTGTTATTTACCGGATTCAGCGGTCCCATCATCACAGGACCGGGGACAAATGGTGCATCTATCCGATGTACGACTTTACCCACTGTCTCTCGGACGCGACAGAAGGAATCACTCATTCGATATGCACCCTGGAGTTTGAAAATAACAGGCCCCTGTACGACTGGATACTTGACCAGCTGCCGGTTCCCTGTCATCCGCAGCAGATCGAATTTGCCCGGCTCAACCTCACCTATACGGTAATGAGCAAGCGGAAACTCCTGGAGCTGGTGACAAAAAAATATGTTTCCGGATGGGACGACCCCCGGATGCCCACAATCTGCGGCATGCGCCGCAGGGGTTTCACACCTGAAGCGATACGTGATTTCTGCGACCGTATTGGAGTGGCGAAACGAGACAGCACCGTTGACGTGGCGCTCCTTGAGCACTGTCTGCGGGAGGACCTTAACATGCGCGCGCCCCGTGTCATGGCGGTGCTGAACCCTTTACGCGTCGTCATAGAGAACTATCCCGAAGGCAAGGTGGAAGAGTTTGATGCCGTGAACAATCCCGAAGATGAGGGGGCCGGTACCAGAAAAATCCCCTTCGCCAGAACACTCTACATCGAGCAGGAGGATTTCCGGGAGGACTCCCCGAAGAAATTTTTCCGCCTTGCTCCCGGAAAAGAGGTCAGACTGAAACACGCATACTACGTCACCTGCACCGATGTGATAAAAGACCCCGCGACGGGGGAAATTACGGAAATACGCTGCACCTATGATCCGGAAACCAGGGGCGGATGGTCGAAAGACGGGAGAAAGGTCAAGGGAACCCTTCACTGGGTTTCTGCAGACCATGCCCTTGATGCGGAAGTACGGCTGTATGAACATCTCTTCACCGCAGAGGAACCTGAAGGCGACAAAGAAACCCATTACCTGGACCTTCTGAACGCCGATTCGCTGAAAGTCCTGAACGGCTGCAAGGTCGAGCCGGGCCTGCGGGAAGCCGCTCCGGGAACGAGATACCAGTTCGAACGGCAGGGATATTTCTGCGTTGACCTGAAGGATTCATCGCCTGAAAAACCTGTGTTCAACAGAACAGTGCCTCTTCGTGACTCCTGGGCGAAGATCGAAAAAAAGGATAGTTAATATTTCACCTATTGTCTGAAAGCACATAAAAAAAGGGGGACAGAAACAATGATTTCTGCCCCCCTTTTTTATTGCACAGCACGGCTATATGGCGCTTCCGCCCCTTTCACCCGTTCGTATGCGAATACAGTCCAGCAAATCCTGAATAAAAATTTTACCATCCCCGATCTCACCGCCGCAGTGACGTGCCGATGAAATAATTGCATTGCATGTTATGTCGACAAATTCATCATTACAGGCTATATCGAGCCGCACCTTCGGGCTGAGGTTTGGAACAACCTTGACGCCGCGGTACACATCTTCATCGGGCTCCTGCTGACCATGACCGGTAACGCGTGACACCGTGATCCGCTTTATCTCCGCCGCGTACAGCGCCTCCCTGACACAATCCAGTTTATCGGGCTGAATAATTGCTGTTATCAGTTTCATTGTCTTCTCCTGAATCAGTTTATGTGAATGAGGCCGTAGCCCTGTTCCGCATGCTGGCTATTGTCAAGACCGGCCATCTCCTCGTGCTCCTGTACACGGAACCCCATTGTCTTCTGCAGAATCGCTGTTATTACAAACGTTACAATTCCTGCATAGGCAAAGGCAATAATAACCGCAAGAGATTGTATCCCCAGTTGATGAAGACTGCTCCACGATGAGCTCTGACCGCTCACAAAACCGGGTCGGAGAAACAGCACCAGACCTATCGCGCCGAAAATTCCCGCGATACCATGAATTCCGAATACATCAAGGCTGTCATCATATCCCAGCCTGTTTTTCACCTGAATCGCAATATAACACACGGCTGAGGCGATTAAACCAAGGAGCAGCGCTCCCACCGGAGTCACAACCCCTGCGGCGGGAGTAATTGCCACGAGGCCTGCAAGCACTCCGGAGGCAAATCCGAGGCTTGTAGCCTTACCATGGTGTATTCCCTCAATGAGCATCCATCCGCATGCACCCGATGCGGCGGCAATTTGCGTCAGCGTCAAAGCTCGTGCGGTATCAAGGCCGCTGGAAACAGCGCTTCCCGCGTTAAAACCGAACCACCCCACCCACAGCAGACCGGCCCCCATAAGGGTCATCACAAGGCTGTTGGGATGCATCGCGGTTTTCGGATACCCCCTGCGTGACCCCAGGAACAGCGCCACAACAAGACCGCTCACGCCGGAGGTGATATGGATAACAGTACCTCCGGCAAAATCTATCGCTCCCATTTTCGCGAGAAATCCATCCGCCGCCCATACCCAGTGACAAACGGGATTATACACCAGGAGACTCCACAGGGCGATAAACAGGATATACGTCTTGAACCTCACCCTTTCAGCAAATGCACCGGCGATAAGTGCTGGAGCGATAATCGCGAATTTGCCCTGAAACATCGCATACACATATTCGGGAATTCCCTGGGGAAGTATGCTTTCATCGATTCCCTGCAGGAGAAAATATTCGTTCTTCCATCCCATGAAACCGCCCAGAATTCCCGGCCCAAAACTTGCCGCATACCCCACGACCATCCAGAGCACACCGATCACCGCCATTGCAGCGAAGCTGTGCATCATCGTCCCGATTACATTTTTCGTCCTCACCAGACCACCGTAGAACATCGCGAGCCCCGGGATCATAAGCAGCACAAGCGTTGTAGATGTCAGCATCCAGGCCGTGGTGCCGGTATCAACAGCTATCACACCGGGTTCCGCCATCAAACCGGCTGGTATAAAAACAAGAAATGCAGCGAGGGCTAATCGAATTTTTGAACCCATAGCAATCCACCTCAATAATGTAATAATTTTGTATTACATAAAGCACTGCGGAGGATGACCGTCAATATGTTATAATTGGATTGCCTGCTATTTTACAAACCTGTAATGTCTCTGAAACATGTTTGTAATGTTCACCGCATTTCAGGTTTAAAATCAGGAGAAGAAAAAAAACCGGACGGGGTACTGTAATTTTTTTAAATCAGTAGTCGTAAGAATGGACTGAAGGTTTTCCGGTAATTATCTCACTGGAATCCCGTTCAATTTTCCGGACAAGCTTCTGGATTTTTTCTGCGACATCTTCACCAAAAAGCACCTTCCCGCATCGCGTACACTGGTATGCCGGAACATCTTCCAGCACAAAATAAAACTGCTCGGTGCTGACACTGTAACAGCTTTTCCCTTCTATTATCACACCGCCGCACGAACATTCCATATATCACCTCAAAAAATAAAAACCGGCCATCACATCAATCAACGCATTCCATTACCACCGGAATGTCCCCAGTCCCTTTCGCGGTTACTTCGCGATAAGTCAATTGGCACACTCCCCATGTGGGAAGTTGAAATAAATAACATATCCTGTACAGTATACCGCTTTATAATCCACCCGTCCATGACCACAAGCATTTTTCTTACATGAACATGCCGATGCAGAATGGAACAACTGCTACTTCTTCTCTTCGCACTTCAGTACCGCGATAGTCGCACCCCAGTTATAATTGTCATCATGGAATGTGGAGATATCATCGCTTTTTTCAAGTATCCCCCTGACAACAGACTTGATCACCGATTGCCCCTTCCCGTGTATTATCCGGATTGTGCTGACTTTCCGCGCCTTTGCATCCTCAATAAAATCCATGAGAAGCAGTTTAACATCCTTCGGGTGAAAATGGTGAAGATCAATTTCATCATCCAGTTCAACGACATGCCCGTCATCCATCACAGCATCCGTCCTTTCATCTGCTCCCCCCTTCCGGTACGGCAAATATGTATTGACAATTGCAGCCAATTCCCTATTATTATTCCAGGACGCAGGTTTGCAGCGACACGACCATGCGTTCCAGATAGTGCGTTGGTATATCTTTACATGATTCAGCCCGGCAGCTAAAAATTTCAATTTTATTGATTGCATTATTCAGGCTTGCAATACATTCTGCCCATGAACATGCAGATATTGGTCAGATAATCAACTGTTTTTACATCCCCTGGGAGATAAAACCTCGGTATTTTGAATAAACGTCAGCAGGGGTTGAAATATCATCATCCATAAAAAGCTGCATCGCTTACATCCCGGGATCGGAACGTGCCGGGAAATATTTTTTTAATCGGGATTACGGCTGTGAGCACCAGAGCATATTTATTTGATTTTGACGGGACCCTCATTGACAGTATGGGTGGATTTGCCAATATTGCCGGAGAAACAATCCACCGTTTCCATCCGGAAATGTCCTTTGAAACGGCACGCGCCCGCTATCTGGAGACTTCAGGGGTCCCTTTTTTCCAACAGCTGGAAATCATTTTCCCCGGCGACCCGAAGAATAAAGAAATTGCCGCAATTTTCGAGGAAACCAAAATCAACGGTTTTTTCTCAGAGCGCTTTCACGATGATGTGGTCTATACGATATCGACATTGCGTGAGCGGGGCCACATAGTCGGGGTCTGCTCCAACAATTTTCAGCATCTCATTGATAAATTCGTTGAACGGGAAGGCCTTGTATTTGATATCGTCCTGGGATTCAGGGAGGGTTTTGAAAAGGGCAAAGACCACTTTCAGCATGTTATGAAAACATTCTCCCTTTCCAATGAGGAGCTGACATTTGTCGGGGACTCTCTGAAGGATGCGGAAAAAGCGATGACAAACAATCTCCGCTTCGTGGGAATTTGCGGGACCTTTCAGGAGAAGGACTTTCATTCTATCAGCCCGGATCTCCTGACAATCCACAACATAAAGGAACTATTGGAATTATGAAAGCAATTGTACTGGCTGCAGGAACCGGAAGCAGGCTCGGTGAACTCACAAAAACCCGGACGAAGGCCCTCGTTCCCGTCAGCGGGAAACCACTGATCGACTACCTTCTGGAGTTTTTCGACCTTTCCTTCTTCAATGAAATTATTATCGTGGGCGGGTTCCATTACGAGGACATCAAGACCCATGTTGACAAAAAGAACATCCCCCACGTCAGGGTCATCGAAAACAAGGAATACCTTAAAGGCAACATCTATACACTGATTACCGCGCTAAGGACTTTTTCGGACGATTCGTTCCTCGTGACCAATGCGGACCACATTTATCCACCGCTGATGTTTGATAAAATGAAACCGCAGTTTCGGGCCATAACCGCAATGTGCGATTTCGACCGCAAACTTGCCGAAGACGATATGAAGGTGAAGCTCTATCCCGATACAAAAAAAATTGAATCCATCAGCAAGCAGCTTGAATCATTCGATTGCGGATACATCGGCATGACCTATGTCGACATGTCCATTGACAATGTGTACAGAAACGCCATTCAGGAAACGCTGCTCAGATTCGGGGAGAAAGCCGTTGTGGAGAATATTCTGCAGGTCCTCGCTGAAAACGAAAAAACAGCTCCTGTAATAATGGACCTTTCCGGTATAGGATGGTATGAGGTTGATACGATTGAAGATCTCATGAAGGCGGAAAATCTTCTTCTCAAAGACAAAAACTTCCAGTAATCCATTAATATTGAAGATATTTCTACTACCAGATAAATAAAAGCGGGTTGATATATCTTCCATGGCGGCTCATCGCGAAATGAAGATGCGGCCCGGTGGACCTCCCCGTTGATCCCAGCTCGCCGATGATGCGGTTTTTATTGACGGATTCGCCTTTCCGCACATTGATCCTCAGCAGATGCCCGTACATACTGATATATCCGTCCCGGTGCTGGATAATTATCGTACGGCCATACCCTTCTCGCCAGCCGGTATAGGACACGATGCCCTCCCTGACCGGGCGTATAGGTGTTCCTGACCGCGCTGATATATCGACCCCGTTATGAAATTCCATCGCGCCGAAATGGTCGAAGGTCCTCATCCCGAACATCGAAGTAAAATATCCCAGAACAGGGGCCTGGTAGTTTCTGCGTATATCATACAGCCGCTGTACATATTTATTCACGATGAGGGGCGTTGATCCTTTAAAAAAGACGAACCGCATGTCATCACGGGCAAACAGATCAAATATTCCATGCAGGTACTCACCGGAAACACCGCTGTTGTCCGTGAGAAGGCGTTTCATCCGCCACACGTCAGTCATATCGTCAACGGGCATAAGGACCCCGTTCTCTCCGGGCAGCACCAGTTTCAGCCCCTCCCTTGCCTCAAGGGACTGCAGAAACGGATTCGCGGCGATAATCGTATCAATTGTGAGGTTGTTGGCCCTTGCCACTTCCCAGAATGTTTCCCCCGGGCGCATTGTATGGACCCGTACCCTTGTTCCAAAATCATGGGGATAACGGAGAACAAGTTTTACGTAGGCATCCTCTGAGGTAAAAAGAGGAAATCCGTCTTTCATAACATAATGTGAAGGATTAACAATCACGGTGTCCTTGACAATGCCGTTTATTATGTTTCCAATAACGAGAACCATAATAACGAAAAGCACGATACCCCGGCATCCATTGCTGAACTGGGTAAGCTGAAACCGCGTTACAGGCCATCCGTTCATGTTTTCCCCCTTCCCAGCTTCTGTGATTTTTCTACAGCTGCCGCAACAGCATCCATTACGATCCCGGAGAACCCGGCCCGCTCCAGCACATGTACCGCGTCAATTGTTGTTCCTCCGGGTGAGGAAACCCTGCCGCGGAGAACAACAGGGTCTTCACCGCTCTCCGCAACCATTTTCGCGGCACCCAGCACTGTCTGTACCGTAAGGAGAAGCGCTTTGTCTCTGGGAATACCCATTTTGACACCGCCTTCGGTCATTGCCTGAATAAGCGTATATACATACGCAGGACCGCTCCCTGAGACAGCGGTCACCGCGTTCATCATCTTTTCGGGAAGCACAAGCACCTTCCCCAACAACGAAAAAACAGCTTCAACCTTGTGGATATCATCCGGAGTCGTTTCACTGTTCGGAGAGAGCACAGTCATACCCTCTCCCACAAGGGCCGGGGTGTTCGGCATCACACGTACCACCTTATGCATGCTGCCGATAATCTCTTCAATTGAATTCAGCGACAATCCTGCCACGATTGACACAATCACCTTCTCCGGGACGAAGGGACGTATTTCGCCGAAGACTGACAAAGCCGCGTCAGGCTTCACCGCTACAATAATTATATCACTCCTGCGGCACAGTGTTTCAGCGGAATCCGCTGCAGCGTCCGGATAACTCCCGCATGCTTTTGCAAGCACTCCGGAGTCGGAGTCATAGCAAATCACATGCTCACTGCCGACTGATTTCACGAGTCCGGAGATTATGGCAGATCCCATATTCCCGGTTCCAATGCAGCCAATAGTAATGTTTCGAAGTGTGTCAATCATCTGTCACTGCCCTGTACGTGTCAATCAAAGTCCCGCTAACGCTGCCGCCTGTTTCCTGCAGAACACACGCTTCTGCAGGGTACTGTTTTTCTTCTGTTAAAATGCGTATATTTCAACAATTATATGTAAATATCATCCCCAATTCCGTCAAGGTTTTTTTGATTGCCTGATTTTTTATTATGAAGCCCTGCGGTTACAATAATAATTACTTCAGTGAACACATTTCCCCACTTCGTTTAAGAAAACATCATATATCGGAAAAATTGTCTTGCAAGGATTCAAATAATAATTATATTGACGATACAGATATTATCTGGTTCGCTATTCCTTGGAATGGACAAGAATCCGTTACGCTGCATTGTCCTCGTATTGATATAATGAATTGCAACACTGGAAAACTGTATCGTATTTGAATCCCTCATTAGTGGTTACTGCAATATGACTGGAATTGATATCTTTTACTCTCTTTTGCCCCTTATAATCGTGAACAGTGTGTTTATTCTTGCGATTATTGTGTTCGCCTTCCTTTACCCGAAACGTAAAAAATCAGAGGACGTACTCCGGCGCATGCATCCCACATTTGTAGGCGTGTTCCAGCGTGAATTATGGTACTGGCTCAATCAACCGCTTCTTGCCCTGTTTAAGTTTTTGAAACTAACTCCCAATATGGTGACCGGCATTTCACTTGTGCTGGGTTTTATTTCAGCGTATTGCTATATGTCCGGCATGTTTGCCCTGGCCGGGTGGATACTCATTCTCAGCGCGACCCTGGATATCCTTGACGGCTGGCTTGCGCGTCAGACGGGACAGGAGTCTCCGGAAGGGGCGTTTTTTGATTCTTGTGTTGACCGCTACAGCGAGGGTGCGGTTTTTCTCGGTATCACGCTCTTCTATGCGATTAACGGCAACATCATAATGTACGGTGTAAACGCCGCCCCGTTTATTATTGCGATTTCCATTATCGCCTTAATCGGATCACAGATTGTAAGCTACGCCAAAGCGCGCGGCGAGTCAGTAGGCTCCACAACAAATGCCGGACTCATGCAGCGTCCGGAACGGGTTGTGCTTCTTTCGGTGGTGTCAGTTTTCTATCCGTTTCTTCAGTTGCTGATGTCGCATTTCGGCTTCAATGAGCACTATCCCATGGTGCTGGTAATCCTCCTGATGGCGATACTCACCAACATCAGCGCTGCAGTCAGAATTATCGTACTGTTCAAAGAAATCAGAAGAAAATCCCGGCAGGATGGCTAAAACTTTTTCCATTAAAACATCTGGCTGCAAACTCAACCAGTATGACTCATCCCTCATCGCCGGGGACTTCATCAGGAACGGCTGGGAGGCTGTCCGGTTTGGGGAACCCGCTGATGTTGTGATAATCAATACCTGCACTGTCACAGACCGGAGCGATAAAAAATGCAGAAACATGATCCGGCAGGGCTCCCGTTTTTCCAGAAGCGGGACAGTTATCGTAACAGGGTGCATGGTGGATGCGGACCCTTCCGGCATATCCGCGATGCCT
Source organism: Spirochaetota bacterium (assembly GCA_029573825.1). Lineage (GTDB taxonomy): Bacteria > Spirochaetota > UBA4802 > UBA4802 > JAGODF01 > JAKQCH01. Next base: position 12,032 of record JAKQCH010000077.1, read on the forward strand.
GAAGTGCAGGCTGTCTTCCGCAACAGGGAAAAGGAGCTTGTTTTCCGGAACGTCAACTCCCTGATTACCGGTACAACGCTTTCCATATCTGAAACGATTGACCCTCTTCACCGCGCCCCTCTTCCCTTCGGCCATACCAGAGGATACCTGAAAATTCAGGACGGCTGTGATAATTCATGCTCCTACTGCATTATACCCGCCGTCAGGGGAAAGGGAAAAAGCAGACCTTTTCCGGAAGTTATAGATCATGGAAGAAAACTCATAGAATCCGGCTGCTCGGAAATCATTCTCACGGGAATTACCACGGGTGGATACAGCTCCGGGGGAAAAACCCTGCCCGATGTCGTGGAAACACTTGCCGGCCTTGAGGGAAATTTCCGGGTCCGCATCACATCTATTGAACCAATCCACGTTTCACCGCATCTTCTCGATCTTTTTTCTCACGGGAAAGTCTGCAATCATCTCCACCTTCCGATTCAGTCCGGTTCCGACAGAATACTCACACGCATGAACAGGCCCTATTCACTGCCTGCATACATGAGTATTATTGCCGGCATTCATGAAAAGCATCCCGATCTTGCCATCGGAACAGATATTATAATCGGATTTCCCGGCGAGGAGGACACTGACTTCCAGGCAAGCCTCGATGCGATAAAGAATTGCGGGTATTCCTATGTACATCAGTTTTCCTTCTCCCCCCGCGCCGGAACTCCCGCGGCATCAATGGACAACCCCGTTTCCCCCGAAACAATGGCGGAGAGATCGCACACGATGCGCGTCATCGCAGACCAGAGCGCTTCAGCATACCGGAAACGCTTTATCGGAAAACCCCTGGAATGTGTGGTTGAGAAAAACAGGAGCAACGGAAAATTCACCGCCGTCAGCAGTAATTATATTAAGCTGACACTCTCGGATTCCCCTAAAAATGCACTACAATGCGGGACAATCGCAACGGCGATACTTGAACGCACAGAACAGGGTGAATCATTCGGCACCCTGCTATAGGAAATACACGGGTTCACCATTTTCATCGTATACGACGCCCCGCAATTCTGTCCTCAGCGCATTTCTATACTGAACCGTGTTCCAGCCGAAGAGGATATCGCCCTTTGCAGAAACGATATGAACACTCTCCCCTTCTTCAACAATACGATACTCCGGATTGATTATTGTCACCACATTGTGCGCAATATCTGCGGCCCTGCATCCGCTGCTGTCATATATTGATCCGTGAATATCCGGAGATGTGCGGGGATAGGACACCTGCCCCGCGAAAAGAAAAAAACCATCCCCGCGGGAACCTGCGGCAAATTCAGATGAAACATGCCCGCCATAGCGGTAGTTGTGATACGCGCTGAAGCTGACGCCCTTTTTCACAGAGATCATATCGGGTTCCTTGTTATGAAGATTTTCTCTTTATAACAAAAAGCTCCGGAGTGTCAAATTCATTTACTTCCATAAATTGAAGAAAATCATCATTTCAGTGTCATTTTATCAACACCCCCATACGATATACTATAATAAGAGTTTATACATTGTAAAAACGACACATTCCGGAATAGATAATGAAGATAAAGATTTTTCTCATTGCCGCACTCTCATTTCTGCTGCTGGTCTCCATGTCCCAGATTTTTTCCATTCCGCCTTTCAGCGGGGACATTTTTTCTTTCTATAAATCAGGTTATTTCCGTGAAATTGATACACAATTCACCGTGATAAAAGACTCTTTTCTAAGAATTAAAATGTATGTGCGCCCGGAGTATGCGTGGATATTTCTTGAAGACATGCGGAATAACCATGGAATACAGATTAAGGTGTACGATTCACGGGGTAATGTAATACCGGCCCCGGGAGAAAAACTCCCCGGAACTGACAGTATTGCCCTGAAAACCATTCATTCAATAAATCCGGTTATCAATACCGCAATCAATAAGAATTTGTATTACGCGGTAATCCCGATACCTCTTGAGAATCATTGCAAATTCTGTCACAACAGAAATGAAAATACCCGGATTGCAGGGGCAATGACATTTGAGCGGCCCTTTAATCCCGTCGCATACTATACCTCTGAACGAATTATTATTTTCGTGATCATTTCTGTGGTTATCTCCCTGCTGCTTTTATTCACTATCAGGTGGGACCCCGAGAAGAAAATAAAAGAATTGTTTGACAAATAATCAATAACCGTGAAGTAGAGTCTATATCGTAATGTAAATCCAAACAGGTTGCAGTGCATGAATAAAGAAGGAAAAACTCTGGTTATTGTTGAATCACCTGCAAAAGCAAAAACCATAAACAAATATCTTGGCAAGAAATACATCATCTCGTCATCGATGGGTCATATTATCGACCTCCCGAAGTCCCGTCTCGCTGTCGATGTGGAGAACAAATTCAAGCCTGAGTACATCACCATACGGGGCCGCGCGAAAATCCTCAATGACCTGAAAAAAAAGGCCGCATCCGCCTCCCAGGTCCTCCTCGCCACTGACCCTGACCGTGAAGGGGAAGCTATTTCATGGCACCTCGCCAACGCGCTATCCCCCAAAAATCCGAACATCAAACGCATTGAGTTCAATGAAATAACCGAGTCCGCGATAAAAGAAGCGGTGCAGCATCCCCGTGAAATCGATACCAGCCTTGTTAACGCACAGCAGGCGCGGCGTATCCTTGACAGGATTGTGGGCTACTACATCAGCCCGATACTCTGGAAAAAGGTGAAGAAAGGCCTTTCCGCGGGCCGTGTGCAATCTGTTGCGCTGAACGTAATCTGTGAACGGGAGCAGGAGATTGATAAATTTATTCCCGAGGAATACTGGACCATTGACGCGGTGTTTAACCACAACAGGAAGGACTTTACCGCAGCCTTCTATGGCTGGAAAGGTGAAAAGGAACGGATTACCGGAAAGGACCGGGTTGACGAACTGCTCGGATATCTTACGGGGAGAGAATTTACCGTAGCATCAATAAAGAAAAAGGAGCGGAAACGCAAACCTCCTGCTCCCTATATCACCAGCAAACTCCAGCAGGATGCCGCGAACCGCCTCGGCTTCACCTCATCGAAGACAATGATGGTGGCCCAGCAGCTTTACGAAGGGGTCGATATAACCGGTGAAGGCCCCACAGGTCTTATCACCTACATGAGAACCGACTCTACCCGTGTTTCGCAGAGCGCCCTTGACGCGGTCCGTGAATATATCGGCGCCAATTATTCCAAGGATTACCTGCCGGAAACCCCGAACACCTACACGAACAAAAAAGGCGCCCAGGATGCCCATGAAGCGGTACGCCCCAGCAATATACTGATGATACCTGAGGCGATAAAAAAAGACCTCACCCGTGACCAGTTTAAACTGTACAACCTTATCTGGCGCAGGTTCATCGCCTCCCAGATGACTCCGGAAGTAGCCCTGGCAACCACGATATCTTTCACAGCGGGAGACTGCGAGTTCAGGACAAGCGGCAGCATTGTGCTCTTTGAGGGATTTACCGCTATCGACAAAGACGACAAAACCAAAAAGGAGACACTTCCCAATCTGCAGGAGGGGGACACTCTTACCGCCCAGGAATTTCTACCCGAACAGCATTTCACCACTCCTCCGCCCCGGTTCAACGACGCTTCACTGGTGAAGTTTCTTGAGGAATCCGGAATCGGGAGGCCCTCAACGTATGCTCCCACGATCAACACCCTTATAAAACGCTACTATGTGACCCGCTCCGGGAAACAGCTTGTGCCGACGGTACTGGGGAAGCTTGTCAACGGCATAATGGTTGAACACTTCAAATCATTTGTGTCCATTGACTTCACCGCAAACATGGAAGAGAAGCTTGACCTCATAGAGGAATCAAAATCCGACTGGGTAATGATGCTCACCGATTTCTACGGCCCTTTTAAAATTGTTGTTGATGATGCCGAAGTAAACATGGTCGAGATGAAAAACATCCTCGATGAAGAGACAGATATCATCTGTGAAAAATGCGGCAGAAACATGGTAAAGAAACTGGGCCGATACGGGTTTTTCCTTGCCTGCCCAGGATTTCCCGAATGCCGTAACGCAAAACCGTTGTCGCTTGGCCGGTGCCCCGTTGAAAACTGCGGCGGGGAAATCGTTAAACGGTCATCAAAAAAAGGCCGCCCGTTTTTCGCCTGCACCAATTATCCCGAATGCACCTTTATCACCAGGGACAATCCCACGGAAAAAGAATGCCCGAAATGCAAAGGGGTACTCTTTTCGAAACGCACCAAAGGGAAAGGGGAAACGATTCACTGTCTGAATGAAAAATGTGATTACGAGGTTGAACTGCTGGACGATTAGGGAACCAATCCATGCTTGCTGAAATTGACCACTTCATGTCATATCTTGAGTATGAAAAGAACGCCTCCCCGAAAACCATCGAGGAGTACAGCAGGGACCTTGTCCGTTTATGCCGGTTCCTCCTCGGGGATTACGAACAGGAGCAGAAACCTGAGCATGAATATGAAACGACTGTCAGCATTACAGACGATGATATCCCCATCGGGGAAATACAGAAACAGGACCTGGTCGCCTTCATCGAGTTCAGTTATGACCGCGGCCTTTCAAAGCGGTCCATCGCGAGGCGTATCGCAAGTATGAAATCCTTCTTCCGATTCCTCTACAACAGGGACATCATCGCTCTTAATCCGGCGCACACCCTGACCTTCCCGCGCCCTGATAAGAAGATACCGCGTTTCCTTCATGCAAACCAGTTCGACAGGATACTCGAGTTTGAGATCAAAAGCTTTATCGACTCACGGGACAGAACAATGCTTGAGGTTTTTTATTCCACGGGGGCCCGCGTGTCCGAACTTGCCGACGCAGACATCAATGATATCGATTTCGATAACGGCACATTGCGTGTAACCGGCAAGGGCTCAAAAGAGCGTATTGTATTTCTTACGGATGAATCAATCAGATGGATACAGAAGTATTTCGATGAACGGAAAAATAAATTCGGGACCCTGACGCAACCGCTGTTTGTCAACAACAATGGCGGACGATTAACGGTGAGAGGGATATCATTCATTCTGGAAGGACGGGCCAGGGCGACAGGCATTATCGGCCGGATATCACCCCACGTACTGCGGCACAGTTTCGCGACAGAGCTGCTGAACCGCGGAGCGGATATCAGGGCGGTCCAGGAAATGCTGGGGCATAAAAATCTCTCCACGACTCAGATATATACCCATACGACAAAAGAGAGACTGAAGCGGATATATGAACAGTATCACCCCCACGCAGGAGGAAAGAATGAATAACAGGAACAGCTTTTCCATCGTTCTCTGATCCTCTGCGGATATACCGGATACCGTGAATTTTCATCCCCAAAATACCGCCCCATACACTTGACAAATTTATTATGTAGTACAAAATCGGATTTTGTTATATTTATTTAATTGATAAAACTAAAGCAATGCAGGATATAAGCGTGACCGGTAAAAGAATCATACGAATAGGAACCCGCGGCAGCGAATTAGCCCTCTGGCAGGCCAATTATGTCCGTACTATCTTAGGGGAAGATAACACTGAAATAATCATAATCAAAACCCAGGGCGATAAAATACAGAATGTATCATTTGACAAAATGGAGGGAAAGGGATTTTTCACCAAAGAGATTGAGGATTCATTGATCGCGGGAGATATCGATCTTGCAGTCCATTCCATGAAAGACCTCCCCACCGAAATAGTTCCCGAACTAATAATTGCTGCAATTCCCGAAAGGGAAAACCCTTCGGACATTCTTCTCATTAAGAAAGGTTCCCTGAACAGGAATAGATATATTCCGCTTTTTGACAACGCCGTTATCGGCACCAGCTCACTGCGCCGTGCCGCACAGATGCGCCATGAGAACAGCTCCTTCTCGGTTGAACCGATACGGGGCAACGTCAACACCCGGCTGCGAAAACTCAGGGAGGGGCAGTTCGACGCGATAATCCTTGCCTATGCGGGACTGAAGCGCATCAACATCGACATTTCCGATCTGGTGGCCCATGTCCTTCCATACAGTTTTTTCCTCCCCTCCCCGGCCCAGGGCGCTCTTGC
>JAKQCH010000086.1 GCA_029573825.1 Spirochaetota bacterium
AACGCCGATTTCGTCAATATCCTCCAGCACCCCCTGGTCGAAGCAGGACTGTAGAAACGAGCGGTAGCCGTTAAAGTTGGTAACACCTCCCATAACGACCTTCGCCCCGGGCTGTATCGCTTTGATCTTCCGGGAAGTCCCAATCAGCATACTGGAAAAATCGGCAGCATTCACAAGAGGTTTCCAGAACACGCCGCTGCCGCTTTCGGCTAGATCCGGTTCGTTCCAGATTTCCCATCTGTCAACTCTGTCACCGTAGCGTGCAACAGCCTTCTCGACGAAGAGGAGCCAGGCATTCCAGAAACCATTCGCATCAGGATCGGGATGGCCGGGATAGGGAGATGAGCCATCGGGATAATACAGGTAATTGTCGCCGAAGAGGGTTACGGTAAGTTTTATTCCTTTACCTGTGAGATAGTTAATAAGCGCGTCATGCCGGTCCCATTCGAAATTTCCTAAACTCCTCTCAACAGACGTCCAGAATATGGTATAACGGAAACGGTTGATCTTCAGGTCATCCATGTAGTCGAACAGTATTTTCGCCGCATCGATGTCGGGAAAAGCCCAGCCTAAAGCTTCGGATGGCTGAGAGAAATATACTTCCTGCATCCCGAGTTTCAGCTGTGATCTGACAACCTCGCTTTCACTGTCGTTATCTTTTGAGCAGTAAAATCCGGCGAAAAACAGAAGGAACAGCAGAAACGGCATAGCAGCACGAAAATTCATTTTTTCTCCTGATTGCATGATTCATAAATAATCCCAATGCCCTGTGCTTGCATACAGGATGATAATAATCAGGAAAATAGCATACTGGCTGCCGCCTCACAAATTATTGTAAGAAATAATTTGGATAATGAAACCATTAATATTAAATTGCATGCATGTAAAGCGGTACGTCAAGCAGTATTCGTATCAATGAATATTTTTAAAGCGAAGTGCCGGACCGTCCTGAAGAAACCATTGGAAATACTTTCTTTCGTGAGGATTCATTTGTCAGCTTCGATTCAATATTTTTTGGTTACTTATTTTTGCTGCTTTCAGTGTTTGCAGGAATATGGCACGTAATCATTTATTTGATTATTGTTGACGTGAGATAAATTAAGTGTTTGAATATCGCGGTGAAGTGTCAGTATCGATAATCGCCGGGTCTGTTCCCGGAACATGGTATTCATGAGATAGCAAAAAACGTGATGATTTCATTAGCGCACATTTTCAGAGACCGGGTCATAATCGGCATTCATGGATTGCAGAACAAACCGTCAAGGAAGACCCTGGAGAAATGGTGGAAGCAGGCTATCAGGGAGGGGCTTGCGAGAATCGGCCATGAGAAGCATTTTTTCGCTTTTACTCTGGTTTACTGGGCCGGATATTTTTACAATGCGCCTCTGGACCCTGGAGTGACTGATTCCAGCAATCCGCTTTTTCTTGAGGATCCCTATGTCCCCGGGCCGCTGAAACCAGTGAAGGTGCCGCCTTCCGATTTTAAGCGGAAAGTGCTGGACCGTCTTGAAGAAAAGATTGACAATATTTTCTTTCGTGAGGATTCATTTATCAACTTCGAATCAATTTCGAAGTTCATTATAAAAAGTCTCTTCCGGGATCTTGATGTGTATTATCACAAAAATTGTGTCGCGGATTCCCGGAACAATCTCTGTGCCCGTGACGCGCTGCGGAAGGAATTGGCGGATGTAATCAGGCAATACCGTAAAAAAAAGATACTGCTCATCGCCCACTCAATGGGGTCGATAATCGCCTACGATGTCCTGACCCGGGAGGTCCCGGATGTGGAGATCGAATACTTTCTGACAATCGGTTCACCCCTGGGGCTCCCGGTTATTATGAAGAAGATATTTGAAGAGCAGGGGCTGGATTTCCGGAAGGAGAAAACAGTGCCAGCTCCGGAAAATATCCGCAGGGGATGGTATAATTTTTCGGACCTTGATGATCCGGTAGCGGTCAATTACAATCTTGCCGATGACTTCCGGGAGAACTCCCGTGGAATTGGTCCTGTTGACGCTGTTGTGTACAATGATTATAAATACGGTAAAATCCGGGACCGTCACAAATCATACGGATATCTCCGGGCACCTGAAGTCGCTGAGATACTGCACCTCTTCCTGTCTGAGAAGCGGGGAATGATTTCCTCCATGGCGGGGGGGATATACAAAACAATACGGTACCTTACGGGAAAAAAATAACGATGAATGCAATGAAAACAGTGTTCTGCGCGGTGGTTCTCTGTATTTTACTGGGGGCAGGGTGCGGGAAAAACATGCGGAACCAGGAGGAGCGGTGGCGTTCCGGCTGGACTGATGCGCATTCATTTCGTGTCAGGGCGGTGGGGGCGATACCGGGCACTGCACGCAGTGGTGGTAACGCGCGTCATGCGGCGGTGGAGATGGCAAAGAAAATTGTGACGGAAAATTTTACCGCCGCCCGGTGCTCTGTGGTTTCCGCTGAGGCTGATCAGTACCGGAGGATAAGGGCGGACGTTGTCCGTGAATTCTCAAAGGTCATTAATAACGGTACTATCGTTTCCGAGCAGAGGAGTTCCGGAAATATTTACACAATTACGTATGAAGTGCACAGTGACCGACTTCGTGAAAAGGTCCTTCGCACAATACCGCGATAACAATCAGAGGAAAGATGATGAGAAGAACAAAAATCGTATGCACCCTGGGGCCCGCAACCGATGATGTGAACATCCTGAAGCAGCTGCTCCATGGAGGAATGAATGTCGCCCGCCTGAATTTTTCACACGGTTCCCATGAAGAACACCTTCTGCGCATCAATATGCTGAAGGAGCTCCGGGAGGCAATGGGGCTCCCCGCGGCGCTGCTTCTGGATACCAAAGGGCCGGAAATCAGGATACGGCAGTTTGAAAGCGGAAGTATCGAGCTGAAAGAGGGGGATACCTTTTCTCTCACCACCGAGGAGGTCCAGGGAAACAGCAGTATTGTGTCCATCACCTATCGGGAGCTTCCCCGGGACGTGAAGCGGGGTGACCTCATCCTCATCGATGACGGCCTGATTGAGCTGAAGGTGATGTCGGTGAAGGGGGCCGTGATTGAATGCGAAGTGGTAAACGGCGGGATGGTGAGCAACAACAAGGGCGTGAACGTCCCCGGGGTCACTATCCGTCTCCCCTTCGTGAGCGACCGGGACCGCAGTGATATTATCTTCGGGATCGAGCAGGATTTTGATTTTATTGCGGCGTCTTTTGTCCGCACTGCGGCCGACATTAAAGATCTGCGGAAGGTGCTTGAAGAACATGGCGGAAGCGATATAAAGATTATCGCGAAAATTGAAAACCGCGACGGCGTGAATAATATTGACGAGATACTCAGGGTGAGTGACGGAATCATGGTGGCCAGGGGAGACATGGGGGTGGAGATACCCTTCGAGGAACTTCCTGCCATACAGAAAGCTATCATCCGGAAAAGCTATATTGCGGGAAAACCCGTGATAACGGCAACACAGATGCTCGATTCCATGATACGGAATCCCCGGCCGACCCGCGCCGAAATAACCGATGTCGCGAACGCGATTTATGACAACACCAGCGCTCTCATGCTCTCGGGGGAAACCGCTATCGGGAAGCACCCCGTCGAGGCTGTTCTCACGATGTCCAAGATTGCGGTTGAGACAGAAAAAAATATTGATTATGTGAAACGTTTCAGGGGCCTGAATATATCCGTACAGAGAAACGTGACCAATGCAATAAGCAATGCTACCTGTGAAACCGCCCATTCCCTTGCGGCCACGGCAATTGTCACCGTAACCAAGTCGGGGCACACCGCAAGAATGGTGGCGAAGTACCGCCCTGCCAGCCCCATTATCGCCACTACCGTTTCAGAAAAAGTCTGGCGGCAGCTTGCTGTTACCTGGGGCGTCATTCCTGTTTTGACGGAACTGAAGTGCACCACTGATGAAATCTTCGCGGAGGCCATCGAGCGGGCGGTGGAAACCGGCATTGTGAAAAGCGGTGACCTCATTGTGATATCAGGGGGCATGCCCGCAGGTATCAGCGGCACCACCAACACCCTGAAAGTTCATGTCGTGGGCGATGTGCTCCTGAAGGGGAAGGGGCTCAACACCCTCAGGGCCACGGGGAATCTCTGCGTCGTTCATAAAGACAGCGATGCGATGAAGTATTTTAACGCCGGTGATATCCTTGTGATCAGGAGAAGCACCGATGATATTCTCCAGGCAATCCGGAATGCCGCCGCGGTGATCACGGAAGAAGGAAGTGAAGATTCAAGCGCCGTTATCGTGGCGAAGGCGCTGCAGATCCCCGTTCTCGCTGATGCCATTGACGCGACAGATGTCCTGAAGAGCGGGACAGTGGTTACCATTGACGCAGGAAAGGGTCTGGTATACAGCGGCGTCAGGAAGGATGTGTGAGGATGATACATGTACGCTGTCCCCTCGCCTGTAGAATCTGCTGCGGAGCATGAAGTCCCTCCCGGTCACAAAGGATGTGCTGATAATCGGCGGAGGTCCCGGGGGATTGTTCTGTGCAGCCAGTATTGACCTGCCCGGCGCAGGGGTCTGTGTGCTTGAAAAGAATGCCTCCCCGGGAAGGAAGCTCCTGCTGTCAGGTTCCGGCCAGTGCAATATTACCCATGGCGGGGACATCGAATCGTTTCCGGCGCATTACGGCGGCAGGGAGCGGTTTGTGAAGCATTCACTTTTCCGGTTTACCAA
>JAKQCH010000093.1 GCA_029573825.1 Spirochaetota bacterium
AATAACAAAAATAATTGACGGGTCATACACATTAATTACCGAGAAGCTGTCTGCAGAGCTCAAGGGTCCCCTGAATGAACTTCGTCCAAAGAAAAACGAAATGGACGGAAAGGCCAGGGCCCTGCATCAGCGCTATGAGACGTATGAGGATGATGCGCTTGTGGCGCTTATTGTCCTGCTCCCGTATCTTCCCCAGGAACAGGCGCACGTAATAGAAAAAAAAATTATCGAAAAACTTACACTGCCCGAATCAGGGTTACGGCAGTCATCGAAATACAGCACACACCTGCAGGACCTTGAGAAACGAGAGACCCGTTACAACACAAAAATAAACCAGACAGATGAAAATTCCAACGAAATGACAAAGGCCCTGGAAGAAAAGAACCCTGAAAAAATATACGAGGTATACCCGGTCCTTCGCGGCATAATCAACCTTCTCGAAGCACATCGCAACACCACTGAACGGACAAAAAGGGCTGTCGCGCGCGCACGCCAGATTGACACAATCACCATGGAAAAGCTTACCGGTATTGAGGAGATGGCCGAGAAGGAGAGGCCTGTTATCATGGGAATCCTCGAAAAATTTAAACAGAAAGAGACCATCAAGAAGGCAAAGCAAAACATACAGGGGGAACTTGACAGCGCGACAGTGCGACTTGATGTTGCAAGGCAAAATCTTGATGTCATTAAAAATGATTATGTAAAGGAGCTGACTGAAACAACGGAAGAATTTAAAAAATGCCGTGACGAGGTCCATTCCAACATGAAAGAAACCATGAAATATATGATGATGCTGGGCAACCTCCGTACCGGAGCGAACCCGCGTGATCAGAACGCGATGAAAGCATCAATGAACATCATACGGCTGCGGATCGGCCTTTTCAGTTTCTTTTCACATCAGAAAGAAATCAACAGTGACCTTGAAAAGGACAGTGGTGACGCTGAAGATAGTGAAACCCACCCACCGTCACAGGCCATTAAAAATCTTGAGAAAACTGTTGCGGGAATCCAGCGGGTGGGCAAGACCCTTGGGCGTGGAATCAAAGCGATGTCTCCGGACAAGGAAGATACTGTCAGCGGCACGAAATCCTTCGCCCTCGGGGCTCTGAAAGTTCAGCATGGCTCCCTGAAGGAATTCAGGCGTGATTTTTCTTCCCTGGCCGCATTCGAGGATAGGACATCAAAATGCATTGTAGCGGCAAGCAACGTCACTGCGGATTACTATGACCGGCAGAATAAATTGCAGAAACAACTGGTTGCTCCACTGACTGAGCTGCCTGGACGATTGGAAAAGTATTATAAAAAATACCTGCTGGAATACTTCGGAAAAGATTTATATGATGATAAACACATGATAAAAGACCGTTATGAAAAACTTGTCAGAAAATCCGAAATAGTAAAAAAAGACCTCCACGCATTTACGGAAATGCAGGACAGAAGCTACCGCACAACTAAGGAACTGATCGCAACAACAAAAGAGGAAAGAGAAAATCAGGCGAAGAAGCACCGGGAACTGATGGATAAACTCAAGAACCTCGAAGAAGGATATGAGGCTAAATACAGCGGCAAAAAAACAATAAATGAATTCCGTGAAATATTGCCGATGCAGAAAAATATCATCGAGCGGTCAAAGCTGACGGCGGAACTGCTGAAAAATTTCAATGAGAGCGTAAAAACCACCAATACTTTTATAAACGGCATTAACAGGGAAATAAGCAGTAACCGGAGCGGCCTTGAAGAAAGGGCCGATATACTGAAACAGGATGTCGCCGACTATGCCCGGGAACACCGGGAGTTTCTTGAGACCACAGAATCGGCCCTTGAAGAGAAGATGAAGAACGTTAAAACTGCATATAAAATTCTGAAGCTTCTTTTCGGCCTCCTTCCCAACTCAGACAGGAAAATGAATTATCTCAGCCAGCTTCAGGTCCAGTATAAAAAAAAGATTTATTTCCGCATCACCATGTATAACAGAGACTATTTCGAAGGGGACGAAGAGCATGTTACCGATGCGAACAACTACCTGTACAGAAACAGCAACACCAAAACAATCAAGCGCACAGACCTGCATTTTACCGCTCTCCACTGGGACGCCCTGGCATTTTCATTACCTTATCAGGCTGCAATGATCGCCGGAGCCGAGATATCCCTTGATTACTTCAAGGAAGAAGTTACAACCTTCAACCAGCGTATATGGGTCCACGATGAAGGGGAGCAGCCGCTTCTCCTTGAAAAGAGGTCCGAGGTAACCCATGCATATCTTCCATGGATAGACCTCCAGTTAGCCCTGAATTTCCGTTCACGGTATACAATCGGATTCGGCGGCGGCATTATGCCATGGAGCTACGAACGCATTAATACTGACATCAACTACAACAGAATCATCGTCAAACGGTTAGGCCCTCCCGTTGAAACCGAGACTGTTTCATATACAACGGACTGGACGAACAATTTTACCGGCTGGGGGTACCGGGTCAACGGTAGTTTCGAAATACTCAACTTTCTGTATGGAGACTGGAAATTCTTTTTAGGATACGCGGTCAAGATTGGTGAAACAGAAAATACTTTTACATTCAGCGGCGCTCTGAGCGATGAATCACGCAGGCATACCCTTCAGGGTGTCCGGACGAACCT
>JAKQCH010000094.1 GCA_029573825.1 Spirochaetota bacterium
GGATCAGCATTAAAATTGGAAGTACCAAGATTTGCGTTGATCTTAATTTTCAACCCTTTGCCTATCCCAACCGGAAGACAGTCATGGATCTTACTTTTCAAAATAACCATAGTGCCGTCAGCAATACTTTTCCGTACTTCCTCCCCGGTAAGGGGTTCTGTCTCCGCAACCTTCAACATCTCGTCAGATATTTTTCCTGATTTTGCATATTCCATCTGTGTCATAATCCGAACCTCCTTTGAATCTGTATTATTTCATTCACCACATTACTGCTTTGTATTACAGCCGATATCATGCAGATCATATCGGCCCCCGCTTCAATAACTTCATCCACGTTTTCCGTACTGATACCGCCGATTGCAGCAATGGGAACACTGCATTCCTGCCGTATTTTCCTCAGAGTTGACAATCCGCATGGAATCCCCGCATCCACTTTCGTATTTGTAATAAAAATGGGGCTGACCCCAAGATAATCGGCGCCGAGCTTTTCAGCCTCAACTGCTTCGGCAACATTATGAACCGTTACCCCTATTATTTTATCATTTCCAAGCAGCTTTCGTGCAACTTCATAGGGCATATCGGTCTGCCCGATATGGACACCATCTGCGTCAACTGCGAGAGCAATATCTAACCGGTCATTAATTACCAATTTGGAATTTCCTTCACGGCATAAAACTTTTATCTCACAGGCCTTTTTATACATAATCGCGGTATCAGTTTTTTTTTCACGATACTGAATAAGTTGTGTCCCGGCTTTCACGGCACTCCGCACATCCTGCAGCACCCCTGCCGCAGTCAGCATCGAATCGCTTACGAAGTAGTAGCCCTTCATGACCGAACCTTCTGTTTTTTTATAACTATATCTTCAGTCAGCTGTGTAACACAATCCAGCAGATGTCCCCTGAACGTACCGGGGCCTCCTGCTTTTTCAACTGCCATTTCCGCGGCTATTTCATAACATGAAAGACCGGCAGCAGCCGCAAAGGCATAATCTTCAGGATTCGCTCCTGCGAAGGTGCCAATAACCGAAGCCGCCATACATCCCGTACCAACAACCCCGGCCATCATATCGTTTCCATTATCGACATAATAAATCTTTGAGTTCCCCGCCACCACATCCTGTTTCCCGGTTATGACTACGGTACAGGAACGTTCCGCAGCAAGTTTTTCCGCAATGGATTTCAGGTCCTCCTGGATTTCCGATGAATCTACACCTTTCGTCTTGACCACATATCCCGCCACTCGTGCAACTTCAGAAGCATTTCCTTTAATAATGTCGATACGGGCTCCTTCAAGGAGTTCCATGCTTTTCCTGTCCCTGAATTGTGTCGCTCCCGCACCGCATACATCGAGGACCACAGGAAGACCCCTCCTGTTCGCCGCAACAGCGGCACGTTGCGCACTTTCAATAAAATCTGTCGTCAGTGTGCCAATATTGACCACAAGTGCCGATGCGATGGAAATCATTTCCTCGACTTCTTCGACCGCATGCGCCATGACCGGTGATCCTCCGAATGATTTTACCACCTGTGCACAATCATAAATTGTCACCCAGTTGGTGAGGTGATGTACCAAAGGGGATTTTTCCCGAACTGACGAAAGACATGAATAAATATCCATAATCATTCTCCGATTGATAAAGTTGTAGTTGATATAAAAAGAAACGTCAGGAGGGTAAAATCGAGTTTTGTGTTGCATCCCTTCGCTGGCATTACCCAGATCAGGTTCAACGGGTATAATCTCAGGCCCAGATTCCGAACCACCCCGACAATCCGACCTAACATTATTAGTTTAAATTCTGTCAACAAGAATATTTTATATTTATTATTTTTTCTAAACTTTGCCCACTTCTTCTCGGCCATGTATACATTTATGCGTATTCGTTATTTCTTTAATACGTATTATAGATAATTTTTTCGTATATAATTCAAAAATAAGACAGCATATTCTGACCTTTCCTGTCAGATATCACATGGCTTTAATCATCATAATACTATTGTTATCATGCAATTTATAGTATTGTAATAGTTTGTTCAAATAATACTATTTCAGATCTATTCACAATGGACAGCATGCACCTCGAATACATATTCTTACGATATATTACTTTATGTGCCATTAATAAATTGACAAAAGAAGCTTGAGAAAAATTACTGTTTATAGAATCCAATTAACCTGGAGAATTACTCATGACTGATTTATTTCACTCTTACTTTCTCCTCATTTCCATTTTATTATATTTCTGCAGCTTCATTGTTTTTCTTTTATCCCGCAGAAGAGAATATTTGATTTTACTTATATGCGCGCTTATAACTCATCTCTTATATCTTATCTCGTCAGGTTTTTTTGGAGGGGTTTTTCTTCTTTTAAAAATTGTTGAAAATCCTGCATTTCTGCCCTTCACGCTATCTGCAATTCTGCTATTTCTTGAATTTAAAAAAACTGATGAACAGCCATGGGGTTATGGTATCATCCTTAGCATAATTTTTTCATCCATCGCGTTTCTGACGCCGCAAACCATGTCATATTTCGGCCCCAACAAGTTATCCTGGTGGGCAATTTTTTATTTCATTTCTGATTTTTCCGGGCAGGCTTGTTTTTTTATCGGCGCTCTGTTTTCAATTCTTTTTCTTACCGGAAAAACAGACAAAGAAATAAACTATTCCATTATTGCGTATGGATTTGTATTCCATACAATTGCCCAGGTCACCGGAGCTGTGTGGTGTTTTCTCGGATGGGCTGCAACATTTCAATGGGTATATGTTCATCTGCAATCCGCAGCGATCTGGATATATTTCGCGAATTATCTTCACCTCCGCTTTATCCCTTCATGGAATGAAAAACGGCGTGCGATATATCTTATCGCGGGAGCGTTAATAATTACACTCTTTAAATATCTGTAAACCACCTGACAGAGGAGCGATTATAAAATGAAACATATATGGAATTTCCTTAAGAGTTTACAGCTCACGTTCTGGCTTCTTCTTTTAATAACGGCTATGTTTATTACGGGTTCATTGTATTCACGCGGAGATTATGGCTTTTTTGAAGCCATGAACAATACGCCAATTCTTTCCTGGCTGACAAAAACCGGCATACACAACCTGCACAAGACGTGGTGGATAATGCTTCTCTTTCTTCTCATGGCTTTATTATCCGTCAACACTATCGCCTGCGCTGCAGACAGGCTATATTCCATCTGGCCGAAAAGAAAAAAGATATCCCGGAGATATTTCCTGACTTTACTATCTCCATCAATTATTCATATCCTTTTTATCACTGTTCTGTGCGGACACTTTTTAACATTTACCGTAATAACACATCATCGCTATCCGGTTGAAATCGGCACACAACTGACGCTTCCCGGCAATATCAACCTGCGGATCAATGATATCGAAATGATCAATTACCCTTCGGGATCATACCTGAAGGACCGCCTTATGAACGGGAAAATTTCTCTTTCACAAATAATGCCCTCAGGAGAGAAACATCTTTTTGTCAAATTTCTTGAACCTGTAACAATAAACGGCGCATATCTCCACATTGATGTCGCCAAACGCATGACTCCGAAAAGCTCCACAACTGTGTGCAGTCGGGCTGAAGTGAAGCGAACAGATCAATTGATGCCGCAGTTCTATATCCTTTATACTGAAGACCCCGGACTAATGTTTATTGTTGTTTTTCTTTTTATAATGGTGGGATTTCTCTTCTGGTATTATGGGAATATTTTTCTATTAAAAAAACGTGGATCGGAATAAATCCTTTCTCGATTAAAAAAACAGTGCTGCAAAAAGAATTGACATGTTTTCTACAGAACTGATATCTTCATTTGATGAAATTCTCTGAACGCATTGTTAATTTTTTCGGAAAAACTATTTACAGTGTAAAAATCGAGGACATTGCTTTTATTGTATTTTTCACACTGATAGAACCTTTGTTCGGCATCTATATTCCCCACTCCAACCTCAACAATCCGCATCCCGGCGTGCCTGACGCATCGCTAATCGCCTTCACCTGCTTTGGGGCGGGCATCCTGTCATGGGCATGCGTAGCAACAAGAATTACATCAGGCAATAAAACTGTCGTGGAAGTTGATGGAAATAACTTCCTTGCTCGTTTGTTTGTTATTATTTATGGCGCGATCATAATGCAGATCGGTACAGAATACCTGGAAGCGACTTCACGCATAAGCAGTCTTTACGGGGTGGCGCTTCTTGCCGCGGGATTGTTCTATTTTTTCGGTATTATTGTGAAACATACCCGTCGCCTTCCTGCGATACCGCACATTCTCAGACGTATTATTATACTACCATTTCTGCTTTACATTTCATTTATGATGGATGCCGTTTTCGAGCCCGTAGGAACATCAACACTATTTGAAATAATACGTGCAGTATTATTATCAGTGATAATGTTTGCAATCATCATTATTCCGGTTCGGCGGTTTTCCGAATGCGAGCCTTTCACCATGCTGCCATGGGTGGTTCGATATATTCTATTCACAGGGGGAATAGTCAGCAACCTGCTAATCTTCACGAAGTAAAAGGGGGTTGATACAAGGACCCCCATACCTCAATTACCGGACCGCTCATGGGGCATACACAGTCATTGCAGCCAGATATATTCCGCTGTAAGAATATTACCTGCAGGTTGAACGTCAACTTTCACAATCCCCGCATTGATTCCGGCCGGATCATACTCGCGTCCCGCTCATTCAGCACCTTCTCCACTACCGCAATCATCGCATCCCGGTCTTTCTGGAGCGTGCCGTTTACAGGAAGATAGTTTGACGCATGTACGCCCACAAATTTCAGATTGTCGATTGTGATATTTTCAAATAAAATTTTCATCTCCTCAAGGGTCTCAAAAGGATCGAGTAATTTGAAATCACCATTCTGGATCTGTCGATAGAGCACTGTACCAGGAACCGGTGTCACGGTCAGGGCCGCCAGATACCGGGGGCGCATTTTGTTGGTGATCTCCGCGGTGGCGAGGGCGTGCTCACGGGAACGCGGCCCTCTGCCCGCAAGCCCAAGAAGAACCATTGAAGAAAGATTGATACCCGCATTATTGAGGTTCAGTCCCGCCTGAAGCATCTCCTCCGCAGTAACTCCTTTCCGTATTTCCTGCAGCAGTGCAGTATCGCCGGTTTCAACACCGAGATACGCCTTGGTAAGTCCCGCGGCCCGGAGCGCCTTGAGCTCCAGCATTGTTTTTGACAGCGTGCTCTGGGGACCCACATACGAACCCACATGGCGCAGTGACGGAAATGTCGCATAGAGTGTTTTCAGGATTTCAAGTAGAGTATCCGTTTCAATGGCTATCGCATCACCGTCACAGAGAAATACTTTCTCTATATCGCCGAAATGATCTTTTGCCATTTTTATATCTTCCCTGATTTCCTCAATGCTCCGTATCCTGTATTTGACGGTGTTGTACATTCCGCAGAATGTACAACGGTTATGGGAACACCCTATTGTACACTGCAGCAGATAGCTGCTGGCTTCGCTGAAAGGCCGAAACACATTACCTTCATACCTCATCGCCTGCCGCCGAATATTGATCCTAAAATTCCGCGCACAATCTGCCGTCCCGCGGTGCTTGCCATCGACCTGGCCGCACTTTTAATCGCCGCCTCAACGACAGTATCACTTTTACGGCCCCTCCCGCCGCCGGAAGTTTTCTTTCCCGCTGCACTCTCCGCTTTCTCCTTTTCCTCTGCATTTTTTGACGCGGTTTCAGCTTTCACCTTCAGCTTTTCATACGCAGATTCACGGTCAATTACCTCTTCGTATACTCCGGCAACAATGGATTTTTTCATCATCTCCTTCCGCTGCTCCGGCGTTATCGGCCCGATCTGACCCCGTGGCGGCACGATCAGGGCCTTCTCAACAATCCCCGGACGGCCCTCTTCATCAAGAAACGACACAAGGGCTTCACCGACACCGAGTTCAGTGATGACCGCTTCTACATCAAGTTTCGGGTTAGCCCGGAAGGTCTGTGCCGCGGATTTCACCGCCTTCTGATCTTTCGGAGTAAAGGCGCGAAGGGCATGCTGCACACGGTTTCCCAGCTGCCCCAGGACATTCTCCGGAATATCAAGAGGGTTCTGGGATATGAAATAGACTCCGACGCCCTTGGACCGTATCAGCCGCACCACCTGCTCAATCTTATCTAACAGAATCTTCGGGGCATCATCAAAGAGGAGGTGAGCCTCGTCAAAGAAAAACACGAGCTTCGGCTTTTCCACATCACCCGTTTCGGGAAGCTCTTCAAATAGTTCCGACAGGAGCCAGAGGAGGAATGTTCCATAGAGTTTCGGGGACTGCATCAGCTTCTCTGAAGCAAGAATATTTATCATCCCGTATCCCCGGGAGTCTGTCTGTATTATATCATCAATATTCAATGCGGGCTCGCCGAACAGCGTATCGCCGCCCTCCCCGTCAAGAGTGAGGAGGCCCCGCTGAATTGCCCCTATGCTTGCGGTGGAGACCCTTCCGTACTCCGTGTTGAATTCATCCGCATTATCCCCCACATACTGCAGCATGGAACGGAGGTCCTTCATGTCAAGCAGCAGCAGGCCGTTATCATCCGCAATTTTAAAAGTCATCGAGAGGGTGCCGGACTGTGTATCGTTGAGATTCAAAAGCCTGCTGAGGAGCAGGGGCCCCATTTCAGATATCGTTGTACGCACAGGGTGGCCCAGCTCGCCATAGATATCCCAGAATGTCACAGGATATGCTTCCGGCGCATAATCGGCAAGCTTGAGTTGTTTCACCCGCTCCTCGACTTTCGCATTACCTCCTCCCTCGCGGCAAATCCCGGACAGGTCCCCCTTCACGTCTGCCATGAATACCGGGACACCAAGCCTGCTGAATTGTTCAGCAATTGTCTGTAACGTCACCGTTTTCCCGGTCCCCGTTGCACCGGCGATGAGCCCGTGTCTGTTCGCCATTCCCGAAAGTATGCCAAGATCACCATCTGCCTTTGCAATCACCATCATCTTCCCTGCTTTTGCCATAACGCCTCCTCTCAACACTGCATTTTATTGTCCACCGGCAAAAAGCCATTGGACCTTTGATCCCGCTGCTGTCCTCGTAACATGCAGCACCTGCGAAAATTCCTCTTTTATCTCTTCAATATGTGAAATAATGAAAATCTGCCGGTACATCTCCTTCAGGTATAACAGCGCATCCATAATCTCCCTGCGCCGTTCCATGTCCTGACTGCCGAAAATTTCATCGAAGCCGAGAAATCCGATTGAACCGCCCCCGGCAAGATCACTGATGGTCCTGCTGATCGCGATACGGAGACAGAGATTCGCACAATCCACTTCTCCCCCTGAAAACCTCTGGATTGGGTACAACCGCCCTTCGTCCTGAATAAAAAAACCGAAATCCCCATCCACGGTAATTGCTTCATACCTGCCTGCGGTGATGCGGCTGAAAAGTTCACCAGCATGTCCTGCAATAGCGGGCTTGACGCGATCCAGAACCACGTTTCTGAAATCATCAAAAAACCAGTCAAGCCTGTTTAATACTTCCATCTCTTTGCTGTTCTTTTCAACCTTTTTTCTGTTTTCGCCGTCCCGTTTCAGCTCATTTTTCAGCGTGGTGACATCATATTCAGTTTTCTGTTTTTCCTGACTCAGTACAGTATGAGCCGCAGCGGCAGCATCCCGGCATGTTTCGCACTCATCCCGAAGCTTTTTAATGTTGCTGTACATTTCTTCGGAAAAAGTAATTCTTTTCAATTTTTCTGAAAGCTCATTTTCATCCTGCACAAGGGTTGCTTTTTCATCAATGAGTTCCTGAAGACGTGCCTGCAGGCCGGGAACCTGTTTCATCACTCCTTCTATCGCATGGTACCGCAATTTTTTCGGTTCAAGTTCCTTCAATTTTTTCAGCGTTTCACCATGGAGTGCTTCATCATAGGGGGTCTTTTCCAGCAGCGCAATCTCTTTGTCAAGGGCATCTTTTGATTTATTCTTTTCACGCAATTCGTTATCAAGTGCCGCAAGATGTGTCCTGACTTCATCAAGTCGGGCAATTATTTTATGTAATTCCTCCCGTTCCTGCACACATTTCCGGACTGCATCTTTTTTCTTTTTAATAATTCCATCTTTTTCTCTGATTGCAGCTAAAATACGCTGAAGTTCACTGTTCTGGTACAGCGTAAGTTCTTTTCCCAGTTTTTCAAGAGTTGCATCAAATGATTCAGCAAGTGGACGGAGACATGTTGGACATACCGAATATCTGCCTGCCTCCGTGATTTTCCTTACGCTCTCCTCCCGTTCCTGTATCCGCATCCTGACGCCGCCAAGTTCGGAACGCATTGATTCCAGTGCTTTTTCGATGTCGGATATTTCAGCTTCAGCAGATTCGCGTTCCCGGTCCTTTTCCTGTATGAGAACTTCCGCATCGGCAAGGCCGGCAATTCTTTCTTTCCCATTTTTAATTTTTTCAGCAATTGATACTATTTCCCTTTCAATGCCGGGCAGCTGTTTTTGCAGAGATTCCTTCTTAATGAAACACATCTTCGCTTCATCAAGTTTCTCTTTTACCTTCTGCAGTGCAGCCCATTCTTTCACGTATACTTCGAGGGATTCCATCTCCTTCTTTTCATTCATGATGCCGTTCAGGCGCTCCGCATGGTCCTTTATCTGCTTTTCTACCCCTTCCCTTGTTGCAGTGATTTTTCCAAGCGATGCTTTCAATGCGGTATATTTCCTGAAAAGAGCATCCTGCTTTTCAAAATCATTCTTCGCTTTTTCATACTCAGATGTCATTTTTTTTAACAGTTCATCAGATTGTATCATGCGGATATTCAGGGACTCCAGTGTTTTATCGAGAGACGCAGCCTGTAATTGGCGTTCCTTAATATCATCATCGCTCAGAAGCAGTGTCATCTGTCCCTTGATTTTGTCCCGCAGCACATTCCTGTCCTCCCGGAGGCGTTTCTGTATATCGTCAATCCGGTCCATGCCGATCATCCTGCGGATAAGCAGACGCCTCTCCCCTCCCGTCGCGGCTGATATCGCCCCGAGGTCTTTCTGCCCGGAAAAGATTGACCGCGTAAACGCGTCGCAACTCATACCCACAAGGCGCTCCACTGCGGCGGTGACTTCCTTCTGCCCCGATGCGGTCTGTTCATC
This sequence comes from Spirochaetota bacterium, assembly GCA_029573825.1. Lineage (GTDB taxonomy): Bacteria > Spirochaetota > UBA4802 > UBA4802 > JAGODF01 > JAKQCH01. The sequence goes on from JAKQCH010000094.1 coordinate 9,155, forward strand.
ATTGAAATCATAAAGCGAGCTGTGAGCAGCAAGGGCCTTCCCGCGATACTCTCTGAGCACCCGATACCGCTTTCCATCAATTTCAAATTCGAGGGATACCGCCACTGAATCCTTCTCGCCAGCTCCCGTGCTGCGGAGATACTCCCGTGTTACCGGAATTTCACCATACAGCGCGCAGAGAACTGCTTCGAACAAACTTGACTTCCCGGATCCGTTTTTTCCGACAATTCCGATAAGTCCCTCAGGAAAGTCTACAACAAGCTCCCGATATTGCTTGAAGTTCTGTAATGTCAGTGATCGTAAAATCATTACAATACCGCCGTATACGGATTACGGCTACTCCCCCCGTTCATTCATGTCGAAGTAATGCTGTGCTTTTTCAGACAGAACACCGAACTCACCGTCATCCGGGACAAGACCGCGCAGATAGGATCTGAAATATACATCAAGGGATTCCGATCTCCTGACCCGGGGAACAGCATCGCTGGTATTTTTTTGAAACACCCTCCTGACAACAACAGAGAGCGCTCCCGAAAATACTTCTGCCACATCGGAGTTTTTTATATACACACTCTGCTCAGGTTTGATATCATGAAAGTATGTATTGACAATGGCCCCGGAATATTCACGCATCTGACCGAACTCACGCACCTCCCGTTCAATATCCTCTATTGTTTTCTTATTACAATTCACAATATCAATACGGTACCACGGCCGTGCAGGTATGGGATGAAACGTCACCTCCGGAGTCATATCACCATCATGGAGCATGACGATAACAACACCTTTCTCCTTTTCCGCTTCGCGGTCGCTGAGGCGCTCAGTTGACCCGGCATACCATGCGTTACCATAATTTTTAATATGCTGAAAACCATGCCAGTGCCCGAGGGCGATATATGAAAATTCTTTGAGGATGTCCTTCATGGCGGGAGGATATATCCTCTCTCCGAACTCCTCCATGATATATTCCTTTCCAAGAGAGGCGTGAAGCATCAGGATATTGTTCTTTCCCGGTGTTGGAGATATTTTTTTCATTTCCTCCGTAAACAACCTATCATCATTGATATGCGGAACGCCGTGAAACACAATCCCGTTCAATTCCACCGTTTCATACCGCTGACTGAACATCGGCACCACATTGTTAAAGGACTGCAGCGCCTTGAGAATCGGACTGGTATATGCGGACCGCGGCGTCGAGTGGTTGCCGGCAATGACGATAAAGGGGATTCCCGCATCTGATATACGCCTGAGCTGCGCAAGGCCTTCAATCATGGGCCTGTTTCCCGGAGAGGGGCGGTGAAAAAAATCTCCCGTATGGACCACGGCATCCGGTGCGGTGTCGAGGATTATATCAACCGCATGACGGAACGAATCATAAAAATCCTGCTCCCTGCAGTTCACTCCATCGGCAGTGACCTTTTCCAGGTCGCTGAACCCGAGGTGCGTGTCGGAAAGATGTACTAAGGTGTAACCCATGCTGCATTCTCACAAACTGAAATTGGTATTTTTCTGTCATAAAAATAAGAATCTTACTATAGTGCTATTGTAATTCAAAAAACGACGAAGAAGTTTCCATGACGAATTATCCAGAAATATTATGTCACACCACACTTTGCACAGGAGTTTAAAAATGGCAACCATTTTGTTTTATTTCCCATATTGCACTTACATTAATGTGCACTTCACTGTTGACTTCAGGCCGAAGAGGTAATGCCTAAATGCATATTCTTTTAATATTTTTGTTGACACATTTTCTTTATAATAAATTGTATATCTCCATTTAAGGTGTCGCAATAACGCGCACATAATAGTTTTTTACAGCTTTTCACTTATGGTACGTAGACAGGATTCAATAATGAATATTCATCTCAATATTCATATCGACGACAGGTTGATCGAAGGTACAAAAAAGTTAATTACTCCCAGGCGTTTTATAATTTTAGCGTTTATTATCACGATAACATCGTCTGCGATGATCTACGCAGGTGTCACGAAGCCCCATACATTTGCATCAGGACAGGTGATCAGCGCTGAGCAGATCAACGAAAATTTCGATACGATCTACCGGGCTGTCAACACTTCAATCATTGCCCCGCCCGGCGCCGTAGTGGCCTTTGCGGGAAACAATCCTCCCGAAGGCTGGCTCCTCTGCGATGGCAGGCTTGTTAGCAGATACGATTATCCGGAACTATATGAAGCAATTGGTACAGCCTGGGGCGGTGATGGAAATCCGAATTTTCACCTCCCTGATATGCGGGGCCGTTTTATACGTGGACTTGATATAAGCGGATTTATTGATCCGGATTGTAAAGAGCGGATGGATGTGCATGGCAACAAAGTTGGTGCTATGATTGGAAGCTTGCAGGAGGATGTGTTTAAAGGTCATTCTCATTTGGTGAAAGCAACAGGCGGAACAAACAATATGAATCTCGAGAGCCCGAGCTGTACTGGCTTTGCGGGATGGGATAGCCATTATTCAAAATATACTATTGGCAACGGTGAACCATTCATTCAACCATCAGGAGGCAGCGAAACCCGCCCTAAAAACGCTGCAATGCATTATATTATCAAGTATTAATACATGACACACACGCTCTCCGGCGTAGCCGGAGAGCGCCCATGAGCTGAACATCATTTATATCTCAATCCGCACTCCCACCATGTGATGTAATTCTTCCGCACCACCCACAAAATCGATGTCCACCTGTTTCTCATAACGATAATACAGGGTTGCCGTAATTCCGAAGAGGAACCGGACTCCTGTTTCCACACCGTATTCCCGTTCATTATCTTCACCAAGCAGAAACCGCAGATCACCGCCAAGGTAGTGAACTGCATTCCAAACCTGAAAAATATCCCACCGCATTTGTCCCCGAAGATCCCACCGATAGGGATAATTCAGATCATCCACAATTCTCCCTGCACCGATTGCTGCATCAAGGGTATTTACCGCACGGATATTGCTGCAGTTTCTTTCCGATATTCTGACATTACCATATCCGGGCTTTAAGCCAATTGTCTTTACCGAAATTCCCGCAAGATGATAATTTTCCTCATGTCCCCGATAGGTGTTGCCGTCATGACGCCGTTCATGCTGGTATATCCCCTGAAGCACCCATAAAGACTGCAGACGGTACTCCACCCCTCCCTGGAAGGTATACGTTATATACCGCGGAAACAGCGCATTCGCGTCAGCTTTTGAATCATGGAACATTCTTGTATTGCATATAACAGAGAAATCATTGACCCTGACAAGATCAATGAACAGGGCGATATCGCTCCGGTAACCGTTATACACGCTGCCGTAGTATTTCGTATAAGCCCCGGCAAGATGCAACTCCATGAAATCCAGTGACGGCAATGCCTCTCCTGCCATCCCCGGTGTTCCCCGCTGCCCTGTACCCAGAAGCGTTTCAAAGGCAAGGCCAGCCATCCAGCACCGCTGCGGTGGATCATCATAGAGCTCCGAATCATGCTGATAAAGATATCGGACATAGGGGATTATGTCGGCATTGCCGCAGCGGATCCGCAGCCCGAGTTCACCGGCGGGATCAAACCTGACCCTGTCATCAATCAATGCCTGCACCGTTGTTTCCGCATAAAACACTACCGGACGTAATATCAGAAAATCAAGGCGAAGTGCTCCCCGGCTGATATAGCTGTATTCAAACCGTTCCGTGTAGAGACCTCTGCCTAAATATGCCATGAAATTTAATGAAAACGGAAAGCTTCTGAATAGTCCATCATCGAACAACATGCCTCTGCTTTTCATGCCTGTCTTCATCCCGTGGCTTTCCCATTTAATCCCTATCCCGTACCACCGGAGTTCATACGGATCAGTATTCCGCACCTGATCAACCAGATTGTAACATATATGATCCACGACAAAACCAAGATATGATCTGCCGAAATCCCAGGATATATTGATATAATCCATTACATATTTAATTTTATACGGGTAGAACTTCCTGTTGCCATGATCGCGGAATATCGTATCTTCACTCACAAGGAATGAAGCGATGATACTTTTATATCTTAGAAGATGAATATCAATGGTTTTGTGCAGAAGGCCCCGGTAATCGTTTTCATTGTTGAAGTAATACCCTCCTCCAAGGGATACCCCTGCAGCGGGAAGTACAATGAGATCACCTGTGCCTGTGCTGATATCAGGGATGGTATCAGCGGGCCCGATACCTCTGTTTTCCCCGTACACATATACTGATAAATGCAGAAAACAGATTAATATACCGCATAAAATCAATCTGCATGCAGCACCATACATTTACTCTCCATACAACCTTCTATGATACCAGCAATGATACCGGATATGAGATGTTCGTAAAGCACATTTTCTTTAAAGCCGGGATTAACACCAATGGCAGAATCACATTCCACTGAATGTACGAAAAAACGCCTTACATTCACCCTTTCATGCAAAAAAATGCTGCTGCGAAAGGGGTATAAGGCGTTTTATAAATGGAAATACAGCAACCGGAATGTACGGATATCAGCCCGGAATTCTTTTAACCGTGCCGTTTGATATCATTTCCTGAAGGTTTGCAAGCAATCTCTGTTCCTGTGCGTCGATATGGCCGTCTTCATTTGC
>JAKQCH010000096.1 GCA_029573825.1 Spirochaetota bacterium
ACGGGAAACGGCTTCCGGAGATACCACGTCCGCGGCGTCGGCCATAACCGGTGTGCGGGAAGTGCTTCGTTCAGTTATCGCCTCAACGATCACATCCCTCGTGGTGTTCCTCCCCATCCTGTTTCTTTCCGGACTCACGGGGGCCCTATTCGGCGAACTGGCCCTCACCATTTCATTCGCCCTTCTCTGCTCCCTTGCCACCTCCCTCGCACTTATACCAATGCTTTCCACCGTTAATCCGGGCATATTATCACGCAACAAAAATTTCGTGAAGCATGTAGCTGTAATTGATGTGATTGATCGGAATGCCGCACGATGGTCAGGCGTTTTTATGGAACGCCTCACCGGATTTTACGAGGATGCCCTTCTCGGCTGTATTGCCCACAGGAAACATGTTATGCGCGGCGGCGGGGCCCTTGTCATTGCGGGCATTCTTATCACCCTGCTCCCCGACAGGGAACTGATGCCCTCTGTGGACCGTGGAGAATTTACTATTGCGATAACGGCTCCCCGGGGCACCGCACTTTCAGAAAGTCTCGGGCTATGCAGGAACGCGGAAGCTGTTGTAAGAAGATCCCCTTTTGTCGCACATGTTCACAGTAAAACCGGATCCGATCCGGAGGAAAACATTACCGAACGGATGTCGGGACGGTTTTCAAATTATTCCGTCATCCGTGTCATCCTTAAAAAGGACCGCAGCGTTCACGTCAGAAAAATCATGGCGGCATTGAAGGAAAAAATCCGCTTCGGCCCCATGGTAAAAATCGAGTTTCGCTCACGGGAGGACATTGTGCAGACAGTCCTCGGATCCGGAGAAAAGCCCGTTTCTATTGAGATAACCGGCAGTGACCTCGAACGCCTCAGGGAAATCGGGGGGGTGATAAAAGAGCGCCTTGAAAAAACAGGGACCCTCTCCTCCGTGGAGTCCCTTCTTGACCGGGGAAACCCCGAACTGAAGATACTGGTTGACCGTCCCCGGATGGCGTCCCTCGGAGTCAACATCGCCGGCATTGCCTCCGCCATCCGTGCCGCGGTACACGGTGAAGCCGCCACCACCTTCAGGGAAAAGGACGATGACATCGACGTCCGCGTACGCCTGCGGCGGGGAGATGTCCGGAACCGGGAATCTCTCGGCGCGATTCTCGTAAAAAATGAGAACGGCGCCACCATCCCCATCGGGAAATTCATAACAATTGCCGAAGGCACTGGTCCGGGCAAAATTGTCCGGAGCGGACAGGGCCGTGTCAATATTATTTCCGCGGAGGTGAACGGCAGCAGTTCCGCCGCTTTCAGGGAAATACAAAACATTCTCGCATCACTGAACCCCGGGGAAGGCTGCATCGCGAAACTGAAGGGGCGCTACCATGAGCTTATGAACACCATCCCGGAAATGATATTTGTGATCATACTTGCAATTGTCCTTGTGTACATGGTTCTGGCATCACAGTTTCAATCCCTTACCCTGCCACTTATTATAATGTGCTCGATTCCCCTTACCCTCGTAGGGTCTTCCGGCGCCCTTCTCCTTACCGGTATGACCCTTAATATCAATTCCGGCATAGGCATGGTGCTCCTTGTGGGTACTGTGGTAAACAGCGCAATTGTGCTTATCGATTACATCAATATTTCGAGGACACCGGGCGCCAATCTCCGGGACGCGGTCATTAACGCGGGTAAACGCCGCCTTCGACCCATACTCATGACCACTGCCACCACGATCTTTGCGATGCTTCCCATCGCCCTTGGGATTGGCGAGGGATCAGAACTGCAGCAGCCCCTTGCGGTTGCAACAATCGGCGGCCTTTTTGTATCGACCGCTCTCACCCTGGTCTTTATCCCGGTCCTTTACCTGTGGGCGGAAGAAAGGAGACAGGGATGATCCGTTATTTCATACAGAACAGGATCAGCGCCTATATGCTTATGGCGGGATTGATGATTTTCGGAGTCATCGGCCTTACGAAGCTTCCCATGGCGCTGATGCCCCCCACTGCATATCCCGGAATATCCGTGATCATTGAATATCCCGGCATCGCTCCGGAAAAGATAGAGTCTCTCATTACGAAACCCGCGGAACAGATAATACGGACAGTCCCCGGCATTGAGAAAATCCTTTCACTTTCGGAGGAAGGGAAATCACGGATCAACATCACCTTCCATATAGAAACCGATGTAAAAACAGCGTCCCTCCAGGTGCGTGAAAAGATATCCCTTATACGGAACAGTTTTCCCCGCGCGGTACAGGAACCGGTTGTGGTCCGATATGACCCATCAGACAGGCCAGCCCTCATCGCATCCATCGAAGGTGTTCACGGACAGAATGCCACACTCACGCAAATTCGGGAATATGCCGAACGTCACCTCAAACCGGCGCTTCAGCGGATTGACGGAGTCGCGGAAATAGTTGTTGCCGGAGGCCTTCAGCGTGAAATTCATATCGATGCTGACCGAGGCCTGTGCGAGGCACGGTCAGTTTCATTCGGAGAACTCTTTTCCGCGGTACAGTCATCAAACATATCCCTTCCCGGCGGCGTACTTACGGGGGGTGCCATTGATTATTTCCTGCATACACCGGGTCGATACAACAGGCTCCGGGACATTATCGAAACACCACTCTCATTCTCCGGAACAGGTGCGCTTGTTACTATCGGCGACATCGCACAGGTCGACGATTCATTCAGGGACCGTGAAGATATTGCCCGGCATAACGGCAATGAGCGGGTCATGGTGTATGTCCACAAAGCCGGCAACGGCAACATCCTTGAGGTATGCGACAATGCCGCTCGTGTCATTACGGAAGCATCGTCCCTTACCGCTGCCGTTGTATACAGCCAGGGACGATACATCCGGGAATCACTCAGCAATGTCCTCACCGCTGGCATTTGGGGGTTGTGCATTGTGATACTCATTGTGGTGCTTCTTTACAGAGGCGCCGGTCCTGTTATCGCAATCAGCCTTTCAATCCCGGTGTCCCTTGTTACTGTTTTTGCCTGCATGTATTTTGCAGGCATTCCAATAGATGTCATGAGCCTCAGCGGCCTGGCCCTGGGAGCGGGAATGGTGGTGGACAGCAGTATTATAATGATGGAATCCCTTCTCGGGCAGAAAGACAGTTCCGAATCATCAATACTCTCAGGGGTAAAATCCGTAGCCACGGCTCTTACCGCATCAACCCTCACCACGGTGATCGTGTTCCTGCCCATTGTGTTTGGCAACATCATGACCCGCACCATGTACGGCGGCATGGCGTTTACGGTGTCCGCGGCCCTCCTTGTGTCCCTGCTGGTGTCCCTTATCCTGGTACCTGCAGTGTTCATTGACAGTGAATCGAGGAAAGGCAGTGTGTTTCCCGGCAGAGAGAGTCTCGAAAAAAACAAATGGCTTTCATTCCTCCGCGGCAAGGTGCGGAACATGGAAAAACAGGGAACTCTATTCTACAGGGAACTTCTCGCATGGTCCTTTCAGCGTAAAAAAAAGGTGCTCATCATTGCAGGAATATTCGGTACGGCGGCACTTATCATCACACCATTCGTAAAACAGGAATTCGTCGATCCTGCGGGGAGCGGGGAACTCTACGTGTACTGTGAATTTCCAACAGGGACATCACTGGACTCCACTGCAGCAGCAGTTCAGGCCGCTGAAAAATATATCACTGCGTCGGATTATACCAAACGGGTATCGTCCCGAATTGAAAAATGGCGCGGTACTATCGCTTTGTCACTGAAGGATTCCATCACATCATACAACGAAAGAAAAGCCGTGATGGAGACACTGAAGCAAAAACTAAACCGGATACTCAAACCACTGAAGGGATTTGCCTTTGTCACGGAAACAAATGAGCTTCAGGCCCGGGAACTGGGGATCACGTTTTTCGGTGACGATACTGAGACCCTCCGCCGGATCGCCAGAGATTCTGCCGGAAAGATCAACGCACTGCCGGGTATCAGCGAATGCCTGCTGCGGTTCCGCGACGGAAGGCCTTCATACCGCCTCAGCGTGGATCGTATGAAAACAGAGCCTTCCGGGCTCTCGTCATACGAGATAGCCACGTTTCTCCACAATGCCCTCTACGGTCCCGTGGTAACAAAATTTATTGACGATGACCGTGAGATAGATGTGCGCCTCCGGTACGCCGGAAGCCGTTTGAAGAACATCGAAGATCTCCTCCGCTATGCCGTACTCACCGATAAAGGAAATCCGGTATCCCTCGGTGAACTCGTCCATGTTACCGGGGAGCGGGCTGCCACAAAAATATGGAGGCAGGACGGACGCCGCTGCGTCACCATCACCGCCCGTCTCGGGGACATCACCTTTGATGATGCAGTGCGGGCAATCACGGGAACGCTGAAAACAGTTGCTATGCCAGGCGGCTGCAGCTATGAATTTGATGATCAATACCTGCGTACCATAGAGAACCGCAACGCGGTAATCGGTCTCTGTGCGCTCTCAGTGTTGTTCGTCTATATGCTTCTGGGTGGACTTTTTGAATCCCTGGTGCTCCCCTGCATAATAATTCTTACCGTTCCCTTCGCCTTTACCGGCGTCATTCTGACGCTTTTCTGCACCGGAACTTCATTCAATATCGCCGTGTATATCGGCATGATCATGCTCACCGGCATCGTGGTGAACAACGGTATTGTACTGGTGGACAGGATCAACCGTTCCATGAATGAAAATTCCGAAAAAACATATTCAGTCGACACGGTGATCTGCGCCACGTCGATCGAACACTTCCGCCCTGTAATTATCACCACCCTTTCCACGATTCTGGGGTTGCTTCCGGCACTCCTTAAGGGAGGTGACGGCGCGCACCTGTGGCGGCCGCTTTCCCTCACCGCCATAAGCGGTCTCGCATTTTCAACACTGCTGACCCTGATACTAATTCCCGTGGTCTGCTCATACTATTATCAGAATAAAAAATGGAGTACAATACCATGAAACGTAATGAAATCTTCACGTTCACCGGCGTTATCGCCCTGCTGTTTATCACTATGGAATACAACAGGATACTCTTCTTAAACCTGAAGATGTTTAATCTTCTCAACATCATACTCTATGGAATAACGGTCCTGCTGTTCATACACATAGCGAAGGAATCTGCTGAAACAGTCACCCTGTATTCATGGATATCAGTGTTTCTGCTTTTCATGGCGGGAATAAATATCCGTTACAAAATCAAGTTCTTTGTATTTCTCACAATACTACTCGCCATACAGTGTGTTGTGACAATTGCCCGTGATAAAACAACCGGAGGTCATATTTCAATGAGAAGGATTTTACTTTTTGCTGCAGGTGTATGTATATCAATGGTTCCTCTGGTTCTGCTGTATTCAAGGATCAGCAGCCCTCTCTATTACATCCTTGCCGCAATTTCCCTGGGAGGGATTGAAGCGGTA
>JAKQCH010000098.1 GCA_029573825.1 Spirochaetota bacterium
ATGCCCATTATCACAGTACCGCGGTCAATGAGATCATCAATTTCGCGGTAATTCCTCACATATCTTTGCACCCTGAAATACTCTGTATTGGAAAACGATTCCAGAAGGTCCCGGGAAAGGGCGCTTTTGTCCTGATCGAAAATGGCCACGCTGACCCGCTTCACGTCCATGTTCAGGGCATAGGCGAAGAGAAGCAGCAGCAGTACCGGCAGCAGTATTGAAAGGATCAGGCTTCTCCCGTCCCTGCGGACCTGAATCCATTCCTTCTCGGCGATTGCAAGAATTCTCGTAACAGAATGCATTATCTTCATTGCGCCCCCGATACTATTGCGACGAAACAATCTTCAAGAGCAGGGGTCTTTTCACGTAACGAGTTTAACGCTATCCCCTCCCGTTTCAGAATCTGCGAAATCCTTTTCCCGGCTTTCCTGACATCTGCAACAAAAAGCCGAAGAGAATCGCCTGTCAGTATAATGCTTTTAAATTCATCGATCTCCCTGAGGAGCATTTCACTCCTCACCGGGTTGGAGGTCGCAAATTCGACGAACGGCATGTTCATATTCTTTTTGATCTCACGGGGAGTCCCGGCAGTTATAAACCGCCCCTGATACATAAGGCCTATCCTGTTACACCGTTCCGCCTCATCGAGATACGCGGTACTCACCACAATCGTGACTCCTTCTCCGAGAAGATCATAAAGGATTTTCCAGAATTCCCTCCGTGAAACAGGGTCCACTCCGTTCGTCGGCTCATCGAGAAGAATGATGTCCGGGCTGTGGACAAGACAGCAGGCAAGCCCCAGCTTCTGCTTCATCCCGCCGGAAAGATTTCCCGCGAGGCGGTCCCTGAAAGGCCCCAGCCTGCTGAATTCATACAGGCGCACGGTCCGCCGTTTTATTTCTTTCAGGGAAACATTAAAAAGCCTGCCGAAGAAATAAATATTCTCCTGGACTGTGAGATCCTCATACAATCCGAACCGCTGCGGCATATAGGCAAGGCTCTCCTTCACCCCGAAAACATCAGAAAAAATATTCTTTCCCCGTATGGTAATGCTTCCCGTCTCCGGTTCAAGAATTGTGGACATCATTCGGAGAAGAGTACTTTTGCCGGCGCCGTCGGGGCCCACGATGCCGAAGATTTCCCCTTTCATCACATCAAAGTCCAGCGATGAAACTGCCTCGGTATATCCGAAACGCTTTGTCAGGTTCCTCACCTGTATCATTTCCCTTCTCCCGCATAGATTACCGCATCCGCGGGCATTCCTGGCTTCAGCTTCAGATCAGGATTGGAGACGGCAATCTTCACCGCAAACATCAGCTTGACCCGCTCGTCCTTTGTCTGAATTGTTTTGGGCGTAAATTCAGCTTTATTCGAGATGGCAACAACACTTCCCGCGAATCTGGTCCCCGGAAAGCTGTCCACCATAACTTCCGCTTTCTGCCCAAGTTTCACATGCCCCAGCCTTTTTTCACTGACATAAATGTATATCCATGTCTTCGTGAGGTCCGCAACGGTGAGAACCGATGAGCCGGGAAAGGCCATTTCGCCGACCTCAAGGTTTCTCGCGAGCACCGTACCGTCCACTGGTGAATATATTACCGCGTTATCAATGGTCGCCGCGACCTGATCGAGGTTCGCCCGGGCAACGTCATAGGCGGTTTCAGCGTTATCGAGGTCACGTTTCGATATCGACCCCGAGCTGTAGAGGTTCCGTATCCGCTTGTAATTCCGTATGGCATTCACGAGGTTCGCCCGCGCCGATTTACGCTGCGCGTTGAGCTCATCATACTCAAGTTTCACCAGGAGGTCATTTTTCCGCACCTGTTCGCCCTCCTCAAAGGGAAGGGCCTCAATGCGGCCTGATATTTTTGAACTGATTTCAATTTCCGTGACCTCAATGGTCCCCATTCCTTCAATGATTGAGGAATCCCCGCCAAGATAGCGGAACACCTCGAAGTAAAGCGTCGCCACGGCAAGCACGGTAATAACAATAATTACCGGTATATATTTTTTCTTTGTCATCATTCACCTCTGAGAATTATTGTAGTATTATCAACGCCTGTTTCGCGCTTCAGCTCCGCAAGGGCAGCGTAATAGCTGTGCACCGCGTGAATGTAACTCGTCCTGGCGCTGGTAAGTGAATACTCGGACGAGATGAGATCGGAATTTTTTATGACTCCCGCCCGATAGCTCTCCTTCGCGATACGGAGTCCTTCTTCGGCGGTAAGGACATTGTCTTTCTGGGACTGTATGGTCATGTATGCGGTAAGCAGCTTTGAATAGCTTGACCGTATGGAGATGGTGATAAGCCTCTTCAGCCGCAGAAGCTCCTCCTCCGCTTCCCGTACCCGCGTATTCTGTTCCCGTTCCTCGCTTTTCGCGGGATCGGCGGGAAACAGCGATCCCCACCGGTACGTCGCCGCCACACGCACCTGCCAGGTATCCTGCCACTGATCGGTGCCGGTAATGCCGGAAAAATCAGGATTGATTGTCTGGGCGCCCATGGGGATGCGCACATCAACAGGATTCGGCATCAATTTTGTTTTTCCGTAATACCCCGACATGGTGAATGTCGGCCACAGATACAGCGACGCTTTCACGTTCCTTCCATGGGCGGCAATCTCACGCTTCATGTTGACCTGCACCAGCTCCGGCCTGTTTTTCATTGCAACTTCGCGAAGGCGCGGAACCGTGCCTTCCGCATCGCTGTTGGGCACAAGAAATTTCTTCTTTAACACGAGATGATCAGGCCTGTGATGTGATGCATCATATCCCAGGTGATAGTTGAAGACATCAAGGGCAGTACGCATATTGTTTTCAGCTGCGAGGAGCTCCGGCTCCCGGCTTTTAAACTGCACCTGCGCCTGGAGCAGTTCGAATTTCGGCACCGTCCCGGTCCGGAAAAGATTTTTCACATCCCGCAGGTTCTGGCGGTAAAGGTCCATCGACTCCTTCCTCATGGTCACGATCTCACGGGCAAGAATATAATCGAAGTAGCTTGTTATCACCCGGTATTCAATCTCGCTTTTAATTCTCTTGAGCTCCTCCTTCGCGGCGATATATGACTTCCGGGAATACATCAGGGAATTATAAAAGGCGCCGGGATTTATACCAAAACGGAGCTGGACAACCTTAATATCATACTGTCCGTCTGAAAGGCTCATAAAACCGTTCTCCGCGCCCTGCCGCAACATCGACGCTTCCGATTCAAGGGCCGGCATCAGCTGGCCCCATGCCGTGGAGACCTTTTCCTTCGCCGCCTTCATGTTCTGAAGTGCGATGCGGTAATCATGGTTGCGCATAAGCGCGGTACGAACCGACTCCTCAAGGCCGATACTCCTGCCCTGATCAGCAGCGCCAGCCTCCACGGCACAGGGCGGGACCGCAAGAAGTACTATCGTTAGAAAACATATCACTATTTCATTTCTTTTCATGAGCTTATCCCGTTCCCTCATTTTTTTATGCCTTCATTCAGTATCAGGAACAGGTTATCCTTATAACGTTCAATGAAGTCACCCTTAAACATTTCATCATGAATAGCTGTTCCTGACAGAATAATCCTGAGGGCATTGAAGAAGACAACACTTCCAAACATCTGAAAAAACGTATAGAGGGGATCAATATCCTTGATCTGACCGTTAGTCCGTGCTTTCGCAACAGCGTTACTGAACATGGAAATTATTGGCAGCGTGACATTGGGAAATATTACATCCTTCATATACTGCCCGCCGTTCGCAATTTCCCGCAGCATAATACGTACAAAATTGAGATCAACCGAATAGAGGTAGTCCATGAAAAGCGAAGCGATACCGTTAATCAGCTCCAGGGGATCATCGTTGTCCGGCAGATTCGACACAATGTAATTGTAAATAGCACCGGTGGTATCATTTAATATGCGGACGTAAAGGGCTTCCTTACCTTTGAAATGATAATAGATCATCGCCTTGTTGATACCTGCCCGCTCCGCGATGCGGTCAATTCTTCCCCCGGAATACCCGAATTCCGCGAACTCTTCCATTGAAGCCTGGATAATCTTTTCCTCAGAAGTCAGTGACATCATGACCCTCGTCAACTAAATGGTTATTTAAACTAACTATTTAGTTAACAATATACTTATTGATGACTCTGCCGTCAATAAAAAAGAAAGAAATAGTGGAAAAAATTAGTCTGAAAACTTAATTGAATAGGTCCCGTCGGGGTTTTTTGTTACAACGCAGCGGGACTCAGTCAGGCCGGAAAGCCTTTCATCTGAACTGCGCAGCATTGCAAAATCACTATCTGAAAGAAATCCGCGAAGTAGTTCCATCTTCACCTCGAGGTCTCCCATGTCGCCTTTTTCATCGAAATAATCATCCATCAGCCGTTTGAGCTCATTTTTCGCTTCCGTCTCAATACAGTGCCCCGCAAGATGAAGATTTATTCCTTCCGTCATGATTTCCTCCTCACCGGCAATTCGATACGGATAATTTCCCGGATGGTTCCTGCCTGTATGAACAACGAAACCCCGCATCGCAGGGCTTCATATTTATCATACAACCCCATTACATACAGTGAATACACGCAATGGGGCTCTGCTGTCAAGAAACTATCACCTACATGAAATTAAATATGCGGGCGATATCGTTGAAAATAACAAAGACCCCGAGGAGAATCAGAAGCGCCATTCCCACGAACTGGATCTTTTCCATAACCTTGTCGCTGAGAGGTTTTCCCCTCACTGCCTCAAGAAGGAAGAGGACGATATAGCTCCCGTCAACCATAGGTATCGGCAGGAGGTTCATCACCATCAGGATAATTGATATCTGCGCCATCAGGAGTATAAAAGACGAAAGCCCCCGGTAGTACGCCACATCGCCGGCAATCTTCGCGATGAAAATCGGACCGGAAAGGTTTTCCCGGACATTGAGTTTGCCGGAAAAAAGCATCCCTATTCCCTTCATGTTCATCATAATAAAGTCATAGGGTTCCACGAATGACCTCTTGAGGCTTTCGCCGAATCCGAACCGCACCTCAACCATGTCTTCAACAACACCGGTTTCAATTCCGATAAAGCCGTAGCTCTTATATCTCGCCTGTCCCTTATAGACAGTGGCTCCCTGTTCAATTGTGATTATATCACTTCTGGTGGACTCCACAAGCCCGAGGAAAGTCTGATAGGAGTTCACGACTGTCCCATTAACCTTTACTTTGCCCGCCGCGATATCATTTTTAAGCGCTGCAATCTCGGCATTTCCAAGTGTGACCCTGTCCTCCTCGGAAATCTTTGAGTCCTTTATCTGCTGAATGGAAATCTCTTCACGGAGGCCGGGTATCACGTCAACCTGCATCTCACTTCCGTTGCGGACAATCACGAAAGGAAGCTTTTTCCCGGGGTGTGATTTAATGTATTCCGTAAATTTCATCGGATTATGAGCCCGCACACCGTCAATGGTGTTGATGATATCACCCGCCTGCAGCCCCGCAGTTTCCGCAGCGCCGCCTTTCTGGACTCCTGCGGCCCTTATGCCCTTGATATATGGCATCACGCCTATTGAATACCGCCCCCGGGAACCGGCGTTTTCCGGATTTACCGTTGTCTGGATAAACTCGCTTCCCCGCTGAACCTTAACCGGCAGTGATTTCCCCTCGGAAAAGAACACCACCTGCTGGATATCAGAAAACTTCACGATTCTGTTTCCCGCAATTTCAACAATGCGGTCCCCTGTCCGGATTCCGGCCTTTGATGCGGGGGACACATAATCCGCACGGGTGTCAGTTTGAAATTCATCCACAAGGGTAATACGGCTCGATTCCTTCATGTATCCGAAGAGGTTCAGCATAAAGAAGATCAGTATTCCAAGGAAAAGATTAAACAGCGGTCCCATGACGACGGGAACAATTCTTTTAATCGGATGTGCGGAAAGAAACTCGAAGGACTCACCCTTTCGTTCCTCCGTAGGATCATCTCCATAGAACTGGCAGTAGCCCCCGAAAGGGATGAGGGTCACCTGATACGTCGTGTCGCCAAACTTTTTTTTCAGTACGCCCTTCCCGTACCCGAGAGAAAAAACACGGGCTTTGATTCCCACCATTTTTCCGCCTAAAAGATGTCCAAGCTCATGGACAAATATGCAAATCCCGAGGAGCACAACTGCCCCTACAATCATTGTTGCAATATACCCGATACCCATAAAATTATTTTCCCCTTAAATGATAAACATACCTGCAGGACACTGTGTATACAGTATTCAGAAAACCTGAGAATACTTTGTTACCAGTTTATCCCGAAAAAACAGTAAAAACAGTAAAAAACCAATTCCCGATCAGTTTCTCACGCCGGCTGCATCAATAAACCTTTCCGCTTCCGCCCTTCCCCACCGGTCAGCATCAAGAATATCGCCAAGGTCAGGTCGTGCAGTTATATGGTGTCCGCTGACTGTCTTCTCCACAATCGCCGCAATATCAACAAAGGATATTCTATCTTCAAGAAACGCGGCAACACATACTTCATTTGCGGCATTCAGGACTGCGGGTCCGGTGCCGCCGGTTCTCCCGACGCGGCAGCACAGATCAAGCGCCGGAAAACGTTCCCTGTCATAGGGGCGGAACGTCATGGAGCCGACTTCAGCGAGATTAAGCCTTCCGAAAGAATTGCCCCTTATATCAGGATACACCAGCGCATTCATGATCGGAAGTGCCATATCCGTGACACTCATGTGCGCATATATAACGCCGTCCCCGGTTTCCACCATGGAGTGGATTACGCTTTCGGGGTGTATTATCACGTCAATATCGTCATACGCGAACCCAAAGAGGTGATGCGCTTCAATTACCTCCAGCCCCTTATTCATGAGGGTTGCGGAATCGATGGTAATTTTATTTCCCATATTCCACGTAGGGTGCGCAAGGGCTTCACGGGAGGTTACATGCCGCAGTTCCTCTGCCGATCGGTCCCGGAGGCTTCCTCCCGATGCAGTAAGGACAATTCTGCGGACATCCACGGGGTTGAGTCCCTTCAGCAGCATAAACACGGCGCTATGCTCACTGTCAACAGGGAGAAGCTCCACCCCATAGTCCCGTATCATATCCGACACAATATCCCCCGCCATTACCAGGGTCTCCTTGTTGGCAAGGGCAATTCTTTTCACATGGGGTATGGCGGCGATTGTGGGACGTAATCCTGCAGCGCCTACTATGGCAGAAACAAGTATATCGACGGGCCGCGAGGCAAGCTCCGTGACCCCCTCTTCTCCCTCAAGAAATTCTGTTCCGGGAAACTTTTTTTTTATTTCAGATATATCGACACTGCCATTGGGACCTGAACCGCTTACCGCGACAACTGCCGGCCGGAATTCGCGGACCTGTTCTTCCAGCACATCAAGACTGGCCCTGCAGCTCAGCCCGTACACGGGAAATTCATCCCGCAGTCCCCGCAGCACTCTCAGCGTTGAAAGCCCGATAGAGCCCGTTGATCCAAGAATGGTTACCGTAGACATTACAGCTTATACGATACCTTTTATAATCAGATAATAGTAGAACAGCGGAGTGGTGAAAATCAGGGCGTCAAACACATCCCACATTCCTCCGTGACCGGGAATTATCGACCCCGAATCCTTGATCGCGCTGTCCCGTTTGATTGCCGATTCAACAAGGTCTCCCAAATGCCCGAGGACGCTTAATACGATACCGATAATTGCCGCCTCTATCATATCAAAAAGCTTTACGCCGGACAGGATCAGCACAATATGGTTCGTGATGATAATCCCGATAATACTGAAAAGAAGCCCGGAGAAATATCCCTCCCATGACTTATTGGGGGACACTTCAAAGTTGGTCTTATGGGAGCCGAAAAAGACACCGCCGAAATACGCAGCAGCATCGTTAATCATGACGACTACATTCAGAATGAGGATATAATAAATACCGTTGTTCAGGGCCTTCAGCAATATAACATGGGAAAACGAGAATACAATATACATCACACCAAAAACCGTGACACCGAGGGAGTATACTCCGCCGCGGAGGGGGCGTTTGAAAAGATGATATATCAGGATTGCTGTCATGAAAAGTGAAAAAACAACAAAAATTGCCCTCGCATCAAAGGGCCGGACAAAGCGTATTCCTCCGAAAGCGTACAGATACATCAGCACATTCACGAAAAAAGCCGCAGCAATCCCGAACCACATAATGGGGCCATGGGCCTCGTCACGATACGAAATCTGATAATACTCATACAGGCATATCAGAGAGATTACAACCGAAACAAGCAGAACAGGAAGAGAATAAAACATGTCTGTTGCCAGACCGAAAATATACACCGGCAACGTAACCAACGCACTTGCGATCCTTGTGAGAGTGGCATTTCCTTTACTCATATAGCACCAAATCTCCTGTCTCTTTTTTGATATTCGCAGATTGCCCTGTAGAGGTGCTGCGAGGTAAAGTCCGGCCATAGCACATCGAGAAACACCAGTTCAGCATACGCCAGCTGCCACAACATGTAATTGCTGATGCGGTATTCACCGCTGGTCCGTATCAGAAGATCGACATCAGGCAGCTCGGGTACATAGAATTGTTGCCGCATTTTCTTTTCAGTCAGTACTTCGCCTTCTTTTCTTTTATGCAGCCAGCGGTTTACGCCGTCAAGAATTTCCTGTCTGCCGCCGTAATTAATACAGAAATTCAGCACGATTTTCCTGTTCTTTTTTGTGCTGGAAATAACAGAATCAATTATCCCCGCTGTCGCTGCCGGAAGGCGCTTCCGGGCACCGGAAACCACCACCTTCACGCCCTTCTCCTGAATAATGTCAATTTTTGATTCAAAGAACAGGGCAAGGAGCTCCCAGAGACCGCTCACCTCCGAAGCAGGACGGTTCCAGTTTTCCGTGGAAAATGCGAAGAGTGAAACGACTCCGATCCCCAGGGACACTGATGTGTCAATAAGGGGCTCGATAATATCAGCGCCCTTCCGGTGCCCCTCAAGGCGGGAGAGCTTCTTCTTCTCCGCCCACCTTCCGTTTCCATCCATGATGATCGCAACGTGCAGTGGAATATTATCGGGATCAATAGTGTCTTTATAATTTTTCATTTGTGGCGTTATAACATTTCCGAAAGACCGGCGTATCGATTCTTCTATACGCTCAGTATCTCTTTCTCCTTGTTGCCGATAAGCGTCTGGACTTCATCGATATATTTGTCAGTTATTTTCTGAATACTGCCCACAGCCTGCTTTGATTCATCTTCAGAAATTTCCTTGTCCTTCTCAAGCTCTTTTATCATATCATTTCCGTCACGGCGTACATTCCGTATCGCGACACGGCAGTCCTCAGCTTTCTGTTTTGCAAGCTTCACATACTCCTTCCTTCTCTCCTCTGTCAGCTCCGGAATCTGAATACGGATAAGATTACCGTCATTATTCGGATTAAGAGAAAGGTCCGATTTCAGAATAGCCTTTTCAATCGCATCAAGGTTTCCGTGGTCCCATGGCTGAATTACCACAAGGCGCGGTTCCGGACATGACACCGTTGCGACCTGATTCATCGGCATAGCCGTTCCGTAAACTTCGATTTTCAGTCCGTCAAAAATTGCAGGATTTGCACGTCCCGTCCGGATAGCGGCATAATCCTTTTCGAGGTTTTTTATACTTTTCAGCATTCTCTCTTCGACATCAGAAAGTATGTCATCAACCATAACTCCTCCTGTAGTATAATAGGGAAGAAATCCCCTTTTATGCTGCTGTATGCCGCGTCGCGGAATTATAAATACGGGCGCGGCAGCGTATTGTCGTTTTCAGGATATCAGTGTTCCGATCCGCTCCCCGCACACGATCTTCCTGATTGAATTTTCAGCAAAAAGATCAAATACGGATATCGGCAGCACGTTATCCATACATAAAGAAATGGCAGTGAGGTCCATAACCCTCAACTGCCGTTGTATCACATCAAGATACGCAATGGTATCAATTTTCTTCGCTTCGGGGTATTCCACGGGGTCCATATCGTATACGCCATCTACCTTTGTAGCCTTCATGAGGATATCGGCCCCTATCTCAATAGCCCGGAGGCTTGCCGCGGTATCAGTCGTGAAAAAAGGATTCCCGGTCCCTCCGGAGAGAATCACCACCCTTCTCTTCTCAAGATGCCGGATAGCACGGCGCCTGACATAGGGCTCCGCGACCGCCTGCATTTGAAGCGCAGTCATAACCCGTGAAGGAATGTCAAGCTTTTCCAGTGCGTCCTGCAGCGCCAGGGCATTGATTACGGTAGCGAGCATTCCCATGTAGTCACCGGTTGACCGATCCATGCCAAGAGCTTTTCCTGTTGTACCGCGGAAAATATTTCCGCCACCCACCACAATCGCGACATCAACACCCAGCCTGAAAACATCTCCAATCTCACCGGCGATTTTCCGCACCACCGCGGGACTGATTCCATACCGGTCATCCCCCGCCAGAGCTTCGCCGCTGAGTTTCAGAAGTATCCGCCGAAATTTTACTAACTCAACATCGCTTTCTGCAGTCATTTTTTATTTTCCTATCTGGTAACGCATAAATCTGCCGACCGAGATATTCTCTCCGATAGTCGCAATCATGTTTTTGATGTAGTCCTTGATCACAATCTTCGGGTCCTTGATATACTCCTGCTCAAGCAGACATATCTCAGAATAAAACTTCTGCACTTTTCCTTCTATAATTTTCTCAACGACATTCTCCGGTTTCCCCGAATCTTTCATCTGGTCACGGAAAATTTCCTTTTCCTTCTCAAGAACTTCCGCCGGAACGTCTTCGGGTGAAACATACTGCGGACTCGCGGCGGCTACCTGCATGCATAATTCACGGGCAAGGTCCTGGAACCCGCTGTTCTTTGCGACAAAATCTGTTTCACAATTCAGTTCAAGGAGAACGCCGATCTTGCTGTTGGTGTGGATGTATGAAGATACAATTCCTTCCTTCGCATCTCGCCCCATTTTCTTATTGGCCGATGTAAGGCCTTTTTTCCTGAGAAAATCAGCAGCTTTATCTATATCACCATCACACTCAACCAGCGCTTTTTTACAATCCAGCATGCCGGCAAGAGTTCTTTCCCGTAATTCTTTAATTGATTCACTAGTTATTTCAGCCAAAACAGTACCTCTTTTTAGATAAATTTTATCCGGCAATCACAGAGGCACATTCATCATGCACCTCTGTGAAACCGTTAAATAGCGTAACATAATGAGCTTGCTGCGAATCCTAATCATCAAGGTTTTCGTATTCACTCTCATTTTTCTTTTTATTGTCATCCTGCGCAGCATCAGCATCTGCTGTTACCGGGGCGGAAAGATCCTCATCTGCTGCCGGTTCAGCTTCGCCTGGCAGGTCAACAGCAACATCATCAGCAATAACGGATGCAGCGTCAGCACTTTCGTCCTCTGCATCTTCACTGACCTCAGCTCCTTCGATCTGTCCCCCTGACCTGCCTTCAACAATGGCCCGTGACATGACATCAAGGAAAAGAGCAATTGCCCTGATCGCATCATCATTACCGGGAATCGGATAATCAATTTCATCAGGATTACAATTGGTATCAACGACAGCGAAAATCGGGATCCGCAGCCTCTTTGCTTCCTGTACCGCGATATCCTCTCTCTTGGGATCAATGATAAAAAGCGCATCGGGAAGCCTGGACATATTTTTGATGCCGTCAAGAATCTTTCTCTTCTTGGCAAGCTCCCTTTTGAGCTCAAGAATTTCTTTTTTCGTCTCAGCGTCCCACTGATCAGTTTCTTCCATTTTTTCAAGGTCTTTGAGGCGCTCAATTGATTTACTTACCGTTTGATAATTGGTAAGAAGTCCTCCGAGCCATCTTTCGGAAACATAGAACATTTCACATTTTTCGGCATACTCGACGACTGCAGCCTGGGCCTGCTTTTTTGTTCCTACAAAGAGGACTTTTCCGTTATTTGCTGCAACATCTTTCATCGCGCTATAGGCAATTTTCATGCGCTGCATGGTTTTTTGAAGGTCAATAATATGAATCCCGTTACGGGCAGTAAATATAAACTGTCCCATTTTCGGATTCCACCTTCTGGTCTGGTGACCGAAATGAACACCTGACTCCAATAATGCTTTCATCGATACAATTGACAATTAAGGTACCCCCTCACATCGAATAAGATTAATCACCAATGCCTTCACCACCCCCTATAAGAGGAAGGGAGCATTGTCTCTGATTTTGATTAATAATGTAATTACGATTAGTCTGTAACGCATTGCGCCCAGAAATTTTCACACACACACAAAGAGATAAAAGGCGTATAGTTTATGATTGCCACATTTTAACAAGGAAGGCGGCAACCGGCTACTACCGGTTTAATTTTGTATATGTGTCTCCGCAACTGCCCTGTGAGACACATGTGATAGCCGCTGGTGCGGCTTCTACGCCTTTTTGAATAAAAAAATTCCTATAAAAATTCCAGCTATCGCAACGGCATTGAGCCGTATGCTTACGCGTATGATTTCAAGATCGAAACCCAGCGCCGCTGTCAGATTATCTTTGAGAATTGAAAGGACTGGAAAAATCTTCGCGATCAGCAAACCCACGGCTGAACCTAATATTCCGCCGACCACAATGAAGGATAACAGGTATCCGATATTTCCCTTTTCAAATGTCATCGAAATCCACTAAAGCTGACATTGTCTCCACCACTACCGTCAGATGTCAAGCCAATTTGGAGCTTTTTTTATTTTTTCCCAACAAAAACTATCGCCCCACGTCAAAAAATGCTATCCCCGGGGCATAATGCTGTAAATTGCTCACTACACAGGAATCCCCTCGATAATTTACACGATATTAAATAAATCTTCATATTTTGTTAATACGCCAGTCGTACGTTTCTCAAGGTAAGAGGGTCACATCTTCATGGATTTACGTGATTGATAGATGGTCCGACCCGATTACTTACTATCAATTAACCATTACAATCAGGAGGATCATTGTTACAATGATTAAAATTACAGCGAAGAAAATTATTATAGCGGTTGCTATAATGGCAGTTGGTCTGGGTTCAGCCTTTGTCGGCTGCAAACGTGAAAGCGGAGCAAGAATCGTCATCAAGGGATCAACGACCGTTCTCCCCATAACCCAGAAAGCGATGGAAGCATACAGGCAAAACCACAATGTTTCAATTACCATTGAGGGCAGCGGATCAGGCAACGGCATCAAGGCGATACTTGACGGAAGCACTGACATCGCAAACGCATCACGTCAAATGAAGCCGAAAGAACTCGCAGCAGCACAGCAGAAAAACATAGCCATTGAAGAAATTGTATGCGCGTACGACATGATCGTTCCTGTCATTCACCCTTCAAACCCTGTTACCAACCTTACAACTGCCCAGCTCAAGGGCATTTACGAAGGCACAATAACCAACTGGAAACAGGTCGGTGGACAGGATTCTGAAATCGTCGTTATTTCCAGAGACACAAGCTCCGGCACCTATGAGTACTGGTATGAAGAAGTCATGAAGAAAAAGGATGTCCGTCAGGACTCGCTTCTTCAGGCATCAAACGGTGCTGTTGTTTCAGCAGTTGCCGGAAACGCAAAAGCAATCGGCTACATCGGTTTCGGATATCTTAATGACACTGTTAAGGCACTCAATGTAAACGGAGTTCAGGCTACAATAGAAAATGGGAAATCACGGACATATCCGATTTCCCGCGGACTCTACATGTATGTTAACAAAACCACCCTTTCACAGGAAGCAAGGGATTTTATCAACTTTATTCTCGGTCCTGAAGGACAGAAGATTGTAAAGGAAGCAGGATATATTCCCCTGTAAAAAACCATTTACTCTATAACAAAAGAAAAACCCTGGACCACATGTTCAGGGTTTTTCTTTTGGGGAGATATTCAGAAAACCGGCCCGATGCCCGAGAGGACCTGAAACCACATAACGCAGTAACTTTGACATACAATCTCAATTTACATTTCATCCTTGAAGTCAGCGCCGTGTTTTTATATCTACCTGTAAATTTACTTGACAGAATAAATG
Organism: Spirochaetota bacterium; assembly: GCA_029573825.1. Classification (GTDB taxonomy): domain Bacteria; phylum Spirochaetota; class UBA4802; order UBA4802; family JAGODF01; genus JAKQCH01. The sequence goes on from JAKQCH010000098.1 coordinate 14,011, forward strand.
ATTAACGGCACACACTGCAGTACAGACAGTACTGCAACCCCGCAGCAATACATGCAGCCGGACCTATAGGTAACGAGGAACTACCATGAAGATATCACGATACATCCTGCCGACACTCAAGGAAGACCCTTCTGACGCGACAGTGGCAAGTCACCGTCTTATGGTGCGGGCAGGGCTTATACGAAAAGAGTCAGCGGGGATGTACATTTATCTGCCCATGGGACTCAAGGTGCTCCAGAAAGTAACCGCTATTGTACGCGAAGAAATGAACCGGTCCGGCGCCCTGGAATTTCTCATGCCCGAAATGACCTCCGCTGAATTATGGAAGGAGTCGGGACGGTGGAACACGATGGGCCCTGAAATGTTCCGCATCAAAGACAGGAACACCATGGAATACGCGCTGGCCCCGACTCACGAAGAGGCATTCACTTCCGCAGTCCGGTCCCTGATATCATCCTATCGCGACCTGCCGCTGAACGTCTATCAGATCAACACCAAATTCCGTGATGAAATACGGCCCCGTTTCGGCGTGATGCGGAGCAAGGAATTTATCATGAAGGATGCGTATTCCTTTGACATGGACGAGAAGGGGCTCGATGATTCATATCAGACCATGAGAAAAACATACCGCACCATCTTCAAGCGCTGCAACCTTGAAACCATTCCCGTTGAAGCTGACACCGGCGCCATGGGCGGCAGCCAGTCGGAAGAATTCATGGTGGCATCAGAAATTGGTGAAGAGGTCCTTCTCATCTGTGAAGCCTGCGGCTATAAGGCAAACCAGGAGAAAGCGGAATACCAGCATGGGGTGCCCGGGAACACGGAACCCGAAGCCCCCCTCGCAGCGGTTGACACACCGGACGTCAGAACAATCGATGATCTGACAGTTTTTTTCAAGTGCGGGCCGGAGCGGTTCATGAAAAGTATTGTATACACCGCTGACGGCACACAGATTATGGCGGTGGTGCCCGGAAACCGCGAAATCAATGAGCATAAGCTGAAAAATCACCTTCGTGCAGCAGAACTGGAACTCTCATCCGATTCAGCGGTTGAGGAAGTAACAGGTGCCCCGGTGGGTTTTGCGGGGCCTGTGACAGATCGAAAAATCCGTATGGTTTTTGATACATCGGTAAAGGGTATTATAAACGGAATAACAGGGGCGAACAAAAAGGACACCCATTACACCGGAGTCAATCCCGGGAGAGATTTTACCATCACCGAAGAAGCTGACATTACCATCGCGGAAGAAGGCGACCTGTGTCCCCAGTGCGGAAAGGCCATGATTACCCGGAAGGGAATTGAAGTGGGGCATATTTTCAAGCTGGGATACAAGTACTCAAAATCGATGTCCCTCACGGTCCTTGACCGGAACGGGAAAGCGGTGCATCCCATTATGGGGTGCTACGGAATCGGGGTCAACAGGACCATGGCGGCGGTTGTCGAACAGCACCATGACGATAAAGGCATTGTGTGGCCCATGACAATCACCCCCTTTCAGGTATGCATTGTCGGAATCGCGAAAACAGACGAGGAAGCGGCAGCAGTCGAAGAAATCTACACCATGATGAAGGATGCAGGGATTGAGGTCCTCCTTGACGACAGAAAGGTGAGTCCCGGTTTTAAATTTGCCGATGCTGAGCTTATCGGAATCCCGATCCGCATCACCGTGGGAAAGAACTACTTTAACAATAATGAACTTGAAATAAAAATGCGCAGAACCGGGGAATCGGAAAATGTGACAAAGGGGAACCTGCTTGCGCGGATCATGGAAATAATTAAACAGGAAACGGACATCATCGAGAAGTGACTGTTGTTATTCAACATGCAAGAAAATAGCTTTACACAGGGGTGGCCTCCTGATACAGTCCGGTAACATTTCATTAACGATGATTACGCATAGTAAAGAAAGCAAATACTTGTTTTCGATAATAGTTCCCTAACCATCATTACAGGAAGACTACCGGCTGCCGATATGAAACTCAGGAATACTGTAGTAGCAATAATAATCATAACTGCATATATACCTGTTTTTTACTCTTCCCGCAGCAGCGCCGTGCAGCGTCCCGGTCCGGAAGATATAGTCCCCGCATCAGCCTCTTTCCATGGGAGAGCCGCAAGCTACAGCCCGGGGATTGATATATTTCTTTTCTTCATTCAGCATATTGCCCCCGCTTCCGGCAGGAATAGAACCACCCAATGGATGGATTCATTCGCATCAGTCACCGGTATCGACCCGGGACAAAAGAATTCACTTGAACTGCATGGTTTCGATACAGAAAGACCCTATGCCGTATCCTACTTTCCCGTGAATGAAAAAGAAGGGGATTTTCTTTTTGTTATACCCGTAAAAAACGGTAAAACATTTCCCTATAAGTTTGTCGATATCATCCGCAAAAACGCGGGGACAAAAAAGAAAATTGATATACATCCCGCCATCACCCGGTACGGAAGCTATTCGATGTTTCAGATACAGAAGGATATTTTCTTTTCTTCTCACGAACAGTATTTTCTGATCAGCTCATCCGGGACACTGCTCAAAAATGCGCTTGATTGTGCATCGAAGAAGGCCGGCTCTGAACCCCTTGCCTATGATGCAGGATACAGGGATTTCCTAAAAGCGGCGGGAGAGAATTACCAGGTTTCATTGTTTGCACGAAACGGCATGTCAATCACAGACGCCCTGTCCCCTTTTATCACACCTGATCCGCAGGATGAGGATGATGAAGGCGATTCCCCTGCGGAATCACCGTGGGGAAAAGCCTCTGTCTTCGGATCAACAGGAATCAGCATTTCAAAGAATGGAAATAACTTCAAGTGCGCATTTTTTTCAAAAATAAACCCTGACAATCCGGCTTCAGCCATACTGCAGAAATCCATTCAGGCCCGCACCTCGGATAAATGTGTATTTTTTAAAGATTTTCTTTTCTATTCATACCTTTCCTTCAAACCGAAACCGATTCACCATTTCTGCGAAGATGAAAGGAACAGCGACACCGCGTTATGTTCGTCATTTCATGAATTTACCGAACTTCTGATGAAATACACAAACCTTATTATCGAAAAGGATTTTGTGAATTCCTTCGATGGTATCAGCAATATTGCAGTGAAAAAATCAGCAATCCAGGGACATCCTGACAATTATGTACTCTATTTTCTGATGAAAGACAGGCAATCATCCGAAGCATTCTGGAATACCATGAAAGAGTATCTTGAGGACTCGGAAGATATCGGATATTCTTTTTCCGAAAAGAAAATTGGCACCGCTCCTTCCTTTAGCGTAACGAACGTTCAGGGTACTTCAACATTTTACGCCAACAGCAACGACGCTTTTTTCATAAGCAACAACGCAGAATTTCTCGGCATGATGATTGAAGAAAAGAAAAAGGATATACATGAAATATGCAATACAGTATCACGTAAAAAAATTGACTCCACGGTATTTACGTTTACCAGTATTATCCTGGAGGATGATAGTTTTATTAAAGCTATCCTCCTCCTTTCAACCTATAACAGCAACAGGCTCCTATACAACATTATAAACAATACACGGAAAATGGAAATGGTGGGAAAAATTAACAGGAACACTATTATGTTTGACCTGGACATTCAGACAAAGAATACCGCAACACATACATCACATAATAACTGATAAAAAAACGAGGAGGATATCATGACGCGTTACCTGCGCCGTGCTGTTCAGATTTTACTGCTGCTTGCCATTTTGAATCCCGCTGCGCTCTCCGCATCACATATTACCGACGGCGGGCAATACCTGAATGACAATGTGAGATCGGAAACCCTCTGCAACGGCATCAAAGTGCTAATGCTGAACCGGGGATATGCTCCAACCCTTGGCCTTATCATATCATTCAAAGTGGGATCAACTGATGAAAGCTACGAAACCATGGGAATGGCACACCTCCTTGAGCACATGCTCTTCAAGGGGACCGACAGGATAGGCACCACCAACTACCGTGAGGAAAAAAAGATACTGGACAGGATTGCCGCTGTGGGAGACACCATCGACCGCCTCCTGCTTCTGAACCCGAAAAACTCCCGTATTCCCGAACTGAAAAAGGAACTGCAGAAACTGCAGATACAGCACCGGAAATATACCGTTAGCGATACCTATGATAAAATTTACACCACCCATGGGGGTGTCGGATTTAACGCGAGCACATCACGGGACAGAACGGCGTATTACATCGAGCTGCCCTCGTCAAAGCTCGAACTCTGGGCGGATCTCGAATCTGAGAGGCTCCGCAATCCTGTGATGCGGGGGTTTTTCCTTGAGAGAAATACCGTCCAGGAGGAGCGCCTCATGCGGTACGATTCTGACGGGGTATCCGGGCTGTACGAAAAATTTCTTGCCACAGCGTTTATCGCCCACCCGTACCGTCATCCGACAATCGGCTGGGCCTCCAACATACCGCACCTTTCGATATACGATGTCGAGCGTTTTTACCGTACCAACTATATTCCCGCGCGGATGACAATTACCGTCATCGGGAAACAGGACACCGGAAAAACGTTGCACACACTGGAGAAATATTTCGGGAAAATGGAACCCCGCCCCAATCCGCCGGAAACCGCGATTCGCGAGCCGAAGCAGAAGGGTGAAAAGCGTTTTGT